>JASFPY010000009.1:0-15525 GCA_050115755.1 Desulfobacteraceae bacterium
GGACGGCCCCCTTTTCCCGGCCCTTTTCTCCCTTAATATGTTGCTGGGAACCGATTCCGGACAGGCGTACGCAGAACAGCAAATCATGGATATGCTGGCCGACGCCGGCGCACAGGACATCCAACGCCTTGCGGTCCAAACCCCCAATGACTCTGGCATTATCACTGCCTTCGTTTAGAAGCGGTTTTAATTCGCCTGCGGCGGACTAATGTCCGATAGTCCGCCAGAATGTGTGGCGGATTGTCCCGCGGATTGAAATACTCACGTCCTAACGTGTGCGCTCGGACACACGCGTTTCAATCCGCGCCAGGCCTTACTCTCGAACATGATCTGGGGCTTTAAAACCGCTTCTAAATGGGAAAAGCATGCCTTGACAATTGATAGAGGAGATGCTTTGTTTCAATAATCTAAGTCGTTATGGTCCGTACCGGTGATGTCGGACAAATGAAAGGAGCACGATTGCCAATGGCAGAAAAAGCCTTTGAACCGGTCGGCGTGATGGGTCCGCAGATTTTCGGGATGCCGGTTGATCGCAACATCCTGTTTTCCAATCACAAAAAAATTTATAAAAAGCGCATCGAAAAGCGCCAGCGCAAATTAATTGTCAAATTATCCTTTCTCAAGCCCTTCTTAAAAACCGGTGAGAAGATTTTGCTGGTTTCGACCGGATATTCGCCGATTGCATCTCTGGCCCAATATGTTACTGGCTTCTTGTTCGTTTATCTTAAACGCTCTCTGTTTGTCTTTACCAATCATCGAATTTTTCATGTGCCGACCACCCCGAGTTACAAATTCAAGCAGTCTCTATCTCAGATTTTTTATGCCGGGTGCCAATCCATCGAACTAAAGGGCGGGACCCTGGTTGTGCAGTATATCAAATCCGGCAAAATAGAGAAGTTTAAGGCCATTGCGCTGTCTGAAAGAAAAAAAATTAGGGAATTGCTCAAACAAAGGCCAGTCTCCGGGACGAAAAGTCAGGTGGGCGAGCGCTTTCACCTCTGCCCGCAGTGCACCCGGTCGCTGACAGTTGCAAAATACGTCTGTGAGTCCTGTGGTTTAAAGTTTAAAAACAAGATCCTTGTCTATATTCTGGCCATTCTTTTTCCAGGAGGCGGTTATTTTTATACCCGCCACTATTTACTCGGGCTGCTCAATGCAATTGTAGAAATCTTTCTGTTGTTGTATATCGCCGTCACCGTGGAGGACGTGCTCAACAAGGTTGAAGGCAGCCTGGCCTATCTGCTGGTGCTCGGTGCCATTTTTGTGGCCGTTAAAATTATTTCGGTGATCCATTCCACTCATTTCATCGAAGAATTTATTCCCCAAAAAAAAGAGATTCAGGCCAATCCCGCCGCTGCCAAATCCGGGCCGCAAAATCAAAACCCGGATTAAGAAAAAACCAAGTAATTACAATTGGTTAGTCGGTTGAACGGGTTATGCCCGGTGAAACTGGATTTTTCTGATTTTAGTTTTTACAGGACACCACGCCAACGGGCTCAACGGGCAAACGGCTAACGGGCTCAACCTTTAAAGGCAGATTCTACTTGTTCCACGAGAAAAGTGTAGCCCCCAGCGATAAAAAACCCAGCGTCATCAGCGAAAGAATCATGATTTGCGGGCCGACTTCGATCAATCCGGCGCCGTCGTGCATGACTTTGCGGGCGGCGGTGAGCATGTGAGTCAAGGGGAAAATATCTGCGAAACGCTTCACCCATCCCGGTGCGCCTTCCAGCGAAAACCAGACTTCGGATAGAAACATCATCGGCCAGGAGATAAAGTTTAAAATTCCCGTGGTAAATTCCTCGCTGGTTCCTCTGGAGGCGAGCACCAGGCCCAGGGCTGTCAGGCTCAGGCTGCCGAGAAAAAAAATGGCAAACAAATCAAAATAGGAGCCCCGCACTTCAAAGGCAAAAATGAGATCACATCCGGTCCAGACAATCACCAGGGTAAACATGAGCAGAAAAATTCGTGAAATGGCCTGGGCGGTAATATACTCGAAGGCTGTTAAGGGTGTGGCCTTGAGTCGCTTTAGTACGCCGTTTTTACGATAGCGTACCACAACATATCCAACACCCCAGAGCGCGCTGAACATCATGTTCATTGCCAGAATGCCCGGAAACAGCCAGTCGATGTAGCGGATTGCACTTCCCTGAATTTCTTTTCTGTCTGCGTTGGCGGCGCTTTCAGGGGAAAGCAGGCTGGATTTAAACATTTGCTCGACAACATATCCCTTGGGCGAAGCATCGCTGACCCAATATTGATGGGGCCCATTGCCGGTTTTCAGCAAAAAATCAATGCGGTGATGCTTCAGCTTTTCAAGGCCTTCTCTCGCGTTTTTGAACCCGATAAATTTGATATAGTTCATATCTTTAAACCGCTGTGGAATGTTGAGTTGCGCAGTGGAGACCTGTTCTAAATCGGATGGAAACACGCCGACTTTATATTCCGTATATGTTTTTCCGCCGAAGATAATGCCAAACCCGGCAACCAGCAGAAAGGGAAATAAAAAGTTCCAGCCGAAAGCCGAACGATCACGAAAGAACTCCAGATTTCTGGCCTTTAAAATGGACCACATCCGTTTTAAGCTCATGATTACTCTCGCAGTTTACGTCCGGTTAAATTTAAAAACACCGTTTCCAGATTGGGCGACCGGACCGTAATATCGGATAAATTGACGCCATTGGAAATGAGTTGTTCCAGGCATTGATTGACATCATCGGTTTTAATCTCGATGGTGTCTTTGACTTCCCGAACCGGCAGCGGAAAACGATTGGCCTCAGGCGCAAAACGATGCCGGGGCAGAACGACGGTTATTTCCGGGCTGTGCTGGCGAATAAGCTCGGCCGGCGTCCCCCGGGCGATAATCTTTCCGTAATCCATGATGGCCACTTCATCACAGAGAAACTGCGCCTCATCCATGTAATGGGTGGTCAGTATGATGGTTTTGCCTTCGGCCTTGATTCCCTGAATCAGATCCCATAAATTGCGTCGGGCCTGGGGATCCAGACCGGTCGAAGGCTCATCTAAAAAAAGCAGCTCGGGCTGGTTAATAAGCGCCAAGGCCAGCAGGAAGCGCTGGCGTTGCCCGCCCGATATTCTGTCATTGTATTGATCCAGAAATTCATCCAGCCGGCACAGCTTTACCAGCGCTTCGATACTGGCGGTCTTCCTGAAAAAGCTTTTAAAGGTCTCTAAGGTTTCCCGAACCGTCAGAAAATTTAGCAGCGTCGTACTCTGAAACTGAATACCAACCTCTTCTCTGAATGAAGGTGCACGGGGCGCGCCCTTGTAGTAAATCTCACCGGCTGTCGGCGGAATGACGTCTTCAATAATTTCAATTGTCGTGGTTTTGCCGGCGCCGTTTGGGCCCAGCAGGCCGAAACAGACGCCCTGCCGCAGGGCAAAGCTGATCCCGTCAACCGCCACGATTTTGTCATATTGCTTTACCAGATTTTTTACTTCGAGAATGGATTCCATTTTCGGTTCAAAGGTTCAGGGTTCAAAGGTTCTAGGTTCAGAGGTTCTAGGTTCAAAGGCTGGATAAAAGCTCGAAGCCATCTTTTCATTGAGAACATAAACAGCCACAAACTCGGCATGTTAACTCGGAACCCGGAACCCTGAATATTTATCTATGATAAATCTTTAGAATAAGATATCAATACCTTTTTATTTCAGCTGCTATATCCGTTGGATTTTGGCTGGCCCGAACTCTACTACGGCTAACGCTCAAATGGCTTGACATTCTTTTTCAAGCACCTTAGTTTCTCTCTGCGATGCAGGTTTTACAATCCTTATTTGATGTAGAAGATGGCATTTCAGGGCAATTAATATTTTGATTTTCACCACGAAGATCACGAAGGCAGAATAGATAAATTTAAATTTCCTCTCTGTGTTTTTCGTGCGCTTCGTGGTTGAAACTGCTTAACTTGGTCTTTCTGCATAACGTTATAAAAAATATTTGCAAATTTTAGAAAAAAGGTTGAATTCATGCCCCCGGTTGTATCGATTGTCGGACGCTCTCAATCCGGCAAAACCACCCTTATCGAAAAGCTGATACCCGAATTGAAGAAACGCGGATACACCATCGGCACCATTAAACACTCACATCATAGCCCCGACATCGACCGCTCGGGCAAAGACAGTTCCCGGCATAAAACCGCAGGTGCCGATACCGTTATTTTTCACTCACCCGGAAAAATTGCCATGGTCAGAAATGATCACAGTGGCGACCTGGATAGTCTGCTGGGCTATTTTAATGATGTCGATCTGGTTATTACCGAGGGTTACAAAAAAGGGAACAAACCGAAGATCGAGATCGTGCGCTCCGCGCGGCATTGTGAGCCGCTCTTGAAAGATGATGCGCTTCTGATGGCAGTGGTTACCGATGTTGACCTTCAATTAAAGGTACCCATATTTGGATTTGAAGATGTGGTGCCGCTGGCCGATATGATCGAAAAAAAATTTTTATGATGTCGGATTATTCTTTAGAAAATTTGATATGTCACCGGGATAACCTGGAAAATGTCCTGGATAATCTCAAAGAAGGGATTATCGCCCACGACATGGACCGAGTCATCTTCTTTTTCAATACCGAAGCCGAACGTATCACCGGTTACCGGCGTGAAGAAGTGCTGGGGCGGGATTGTCACGAAGCCTTCGGCAGTCCGTTTTGCGGGGAGCACTGTGTCTTTTGTGAAGACTCGCCCAAACTGTCTGAGAAATCGGAATACACACTGAACATCATCACCAAAAGCGGCGAGCAGAGACGCATCGAGATGACGGTTACCAGTATGCGGGATGCTGATAAACAGTTTATCGGTGTGCTGGCATCCTTTAAGGATATTACCGATATTTTCATTCTCAAAGAACGCGCTGGGGAGCTGACGCGCTTTGGCAACATCATCGGTCGGGACAGCAAGATGATATCAATATTTAAACAGATCAAAGATGTTGCCGATTATGATTACCCGGTTCACGTCTCCGGTGAAACCGGTACCGGCAAGGAGCTTGTGGCTGCGGCCATTCACAACGAAAGCCGACGCGGTGGCGCGCCCTTTGTTCCGATCAATTGCGGGGCCCTGCCGGAGGGTCTTATTGAAAGTGAGCTTTTCGGGCATGTGAAAGGCGCCTTTACCGGAGCCATTCGGGATAAAAAGGGGCGTTTTGAGCTGGCAGACACCGGCACGGTGTTTCTGGATGAGGTAACAGAGCTTTCAAAAAATATGCAGGCCAAAATTTTGCGCTTTTTACAGGAAGGGCAATTTGAAAGAGTCGGCGGAGAGCAGACGATTCGTGTTGATGTGCGGGTGATCAGTGCCACCAACAAAAATCTGAAAGAAGCCGTTAAACGCGGCAAGTTCCGGGAAGATCTTTACTACCGGCTGAATGTGATCCCCACCCACCTCCCACCGTTGCGTGACCGCAAAATCGACATTCCCCTTCTGAGCGAACATTTTTTACAGGAAGCGCGGGAGCGTTACGGCAAAAAAAAGCTGAAGATTTCCAGCAAGGCCATGTCGCTGATGCTGGATTATCGCTGGCCGGGGAACGTGCGCGAATTACAAAATGCGATTCAGTTTGCCATTGTGAAATCCAACGGGCGGGTGATCTCTGCCGATGATCTGCCAATGGAGCTCCGCGATCTTGAAAATATCTGCATGCGGCGGGGGCCATCCCGCAAACTGGATGCAGACTCGGTGCGATCGGCACTGGAACGAGCCGGCGGAAACAAGGTGAAGGCCGCCAAACTTCTGGGTGTGGGTCGGGCTACCCTATACCGATTTTTAGGCGACCATCCGGATGTGCTCAAAACGGTTAAATTACCATATTAGGTTGAGCCGGTGAACAGAGATCCGCCGCTTTGTGAATTAGATATCTGTAGCGGTCGAGCGAAGGCCCGCACGATATGAAGAAAGGATTAAGAAATGCTTACCCTGGAAGAATTAAAGAAAGATACCGATCTCATTAATGAGATTGAATGGAATATGACACCTGAAGAGGCTGTCAAACAGTATTTGGAATGGGGCAATACGGACTGGGGCAGCGGAAAATATGTGATCCGATCCAAAAGCGATTACACGACTTACTTTGTCGTCAATTGCTGGCGCAAGCCCTATCTGATCTATTTGATCCGCCGCAACTCTGAAGAAGCGCTCGAGCTAGCGAAGTTCGAGCTTCCGAGCCGTTTTGAAAAAGATGTTTGCGAGCTCAAAGGCGTGTATGCACTGGATGACGATGTAAAGGCTTGGTTGAAATCGGAATTGGGATTATAGCGCTTAAGGAGATATCAATGGACACGGATAGAATCGAAAGCAAGCAGCGGCTGGATCAGCTGGCCAAAGAATTTCGTTACATCGTGACCGATATTATGTGCCGGGCCGGAGGCGGGCATATCGGGGGCTCCCTGAGTCTGGTGGAAATTATCATCACCCTTTACTTTAGAATTATGAACCTTAAACCGGAAAATCCTCGCTGGGAAGATCGGGACCGCTTCATATTATCCAAAGGGCATGCCGGCCCGACCCTTTATACGGCGCTGGCCTACAAGGGCTTTTTTGAAAAAGACATGCTGCTGACTCTAAATGCCAACGGCACGAAATTGCCGAGTCATGTGGACCAGGTCATTACGCCCGGCATTGATCAAACCGCAGGTTCGCTGGGGCAGGGGTTGTCCTGTGCCAACGGAATTGCCCTGGCCAGCAAACTTCAGAAAAGAACCAATAATGTCTTTTGCATTGTGGGCGACGGAGAATCTCAGGAAGGCCAGATATGGGAGGCGGCGATGTTCGCGGCCCATCACAAACTGGACAACCTGGTAGTCATCACCGATTATAACAAAATGCAAATTGACGCTGAAATTGAAAACATCGTTTCACTGGAACCCCTGGCGGATAAATGGCGCTCATTTGGCTGGGAGGTGTTTGAGATGGATGGCCATGATTGGGACCAGATTTATGATACCATTAATAAGGCCATCGCCGTCAAAGATAGACCGGCAATGATTGTGGCTCATACGGTCAAGGCCAAAGGCAACGTCTGTTACGAGAACCGCATTGAATGCCATTTCATCAACATCCCTGATGAAGACGAGCGCGAAAGAGTCATCGGGGGCGTCTGCGCTGAAGGTGACGAGGAGCCGTTTTATTTTAACTGGGCAGAAGGAAAATAAGAATGAAGCTACACGAGAAAGAATTAAGGGCCGTTTACACCGACACCCTTATTGAACTGATGACCGAAAACAGCAATGTCGTTTGCCTGGAAGCCGACCTGGGAAAAACCTCGGGCACGGTTCCCAGGATCCGGGAAGCGTTTCCGGACCGGTTTTTCGATGTCGGCGTTGCTGAAGCCAACCTGATGGGTATTTCGGCCGGCCTGGCAAATGAAGGCATGGTGCCGTTTTGTGCGACCTTCACCCCGTTTGCCACCCGACGGGCCTATGACCAGATCACGATTTCAATTGCTTACGCCCAAAACCCGGTAAAAATCGTCGGCGCCGCACCGGGTATCACCACAGCCAAAAACGGTGCCACGCACATGTGCTTTCAGGACCTTGCGATCATGCGTGCCATGCCCAATATGCGCGTTTACTGCCCGGCGGATGTCTATGAACTTCGCTCCACAGTCAGGTATATGGCTGCCAGCCAGAAACCCGAATACATGCAACTGATTCGAGAAGTCCACCCGCCGATATTTGACGAGGGCTATGAATTTGATCCATATAAAGCCAGAGTACTGACGGACGGTTCAGACGTCACCCTGGTCACAACGGGTTTGACAACCCAGTTTGCGATTGAGCCGGTTAAATCGCTGCATCAAGAAGGCATACAGGTTGAGCATATCCACTATCCATCGGTAAAACCATTTGATGTGAATAGCTTACTGGAGTCGGTGAAGAAAACGGGGATCGTGGTTACCGCTGAAAACCAGAATGTGATCGGGGGCCTTGGCGGCGCGGTCTGCGAGGTTCTGGCCGATAACTACCCTGTAAAAGTCAAAAGGCTGGGCGCTCAGGATCGATTCGGGGAGGTTGGAGACGTGCCCTATCTGAGCGAAACCCTGGGTTTCAGCGCCAACGATATCGCAGCAGCCTGTCGCGAGATGAAGGAAGCGAAGTAATGTGTGAAGAAATATTACCCGGCCTGTTTCGAAACAAAATTCCACTGCCGGACAGTCCGCTAAAATATCTAAATTCCTATATCATCAGGGATTCCCAAAGAAGCCTCATCGTTGATACAGGTTTAAACCGCAAAGTATGCCTGGAAGCCATGCAAAGGGGGTTGGCTGCCCTGGGAATTGATCTTTCCAGAAGCGATATTTTTATCACCCATCTGCATGCCGATCATTTCGGACTGGTCTCGAAACTGGTCACCGACTCCACCAACATCCTTTTTAGCCGGCCGGAAAAAGAGCTGATGGAGTCCTGGGAAGGCTTTGGGGCCATGGTTGATTATGCCGCGCGAAATGGTTTCCCAGAAAACGAGCTGAAAGCGGCGTTGGATAAACATCCCGGAGCCAAATATGGTACGGATTGGGTTCCGGAATTGAAGATTCTGGATGACGGTGATCCTGTTGATGTCGGCGGCTATCATTTCAAATGTGTGGCAACACCCGGCCATACCATGGGTCACACCTGTCTGTATGATCAAGACAAAAAGATTCTTCTGGCAGGCGATCATATCTTGATCGATATAACACCAAACATCCAATGTTGGTCGGATACGGCCAATCCCCTAAAAGATTATCTGGCCAGTCTGGACAAGGTCGACAAATTGCATATCGATCTTGTTTTGCCCGGACACCGACGTCTGATTGACAATCCTAAAGGCAGAATCGAGGAATTGAAAAAACATCATGCCCACCGATTGGATGAAGTGCTCACCATTCTGAAAGAAGGCCCGATGACCGCCTTTGAAACCGCTTCGCATATGACATGGGATATTGATTGTGAGGACTGGGATCAGTATCCGGTGGCCCAAAAATGGTTTGCCACCGGCGAAGCGATTTCACATCTACGCTACCTGGAACAAGACGGCAGGATTGTGCGGATTTCGACAGACAAAACAACAAAATTTGCTCTGGGAACCTGATCTACATAAAAGCTTCATGGCCTGCCATCTATGAAGCCACCACGGCCTTGAGATCGCTCCAAAGTCGGTCCAATGATTTCTGGTTTTTGTTGGCGCCCTCGGCAGCCTGGATCTTGGCGCGCAGCTGATACATCTTTTTCAGTTTAGCCCCGGGTACCTGATGAAATTCATCGACTCCATAATTCGGGTGAAGATTCTGCACGTGGTCATAGATGCGAAGAGATTGCTCAAAAGCCTCCTGTGATGTCATCGTTTGATGCATCCAGTGCTGCATATATCCACTAAGACGGTATTTGCGGCGAGCAGCCGGTTCGTAGACCGGAGAGAGCGGAGCAAACGTAAAAGGGAAAACAAGCAGCTGATTTACGGCCGGGCCCTCGTGTGCAAACTGATTGAGCAGTGCCACGGTATTTTCAATGGTCTCCATGGTTTCTCGCGGATATCCGATAATGATGTAGAGCTGTGTACTGATGCCGTGGCTGTTCAATAGATCGATGGCTTCAAGATACATCTCCGGTGTTGCGCGCTTATTCATCTCTTTTAAGATTCTTCGATCCCCCGATTCAATGCCAATTTGGGCAAGTACGCAACCCGAGTCCTTGAGCAAGGTTACGTTGTCCCGCGTAATCGAAGAGGCACGAATAAACGATGTCCACTGAACGCCGGGCGCGCTCTTCAAAATATGACGACAGTATGTCTCGGCTTGTTTTCGGTTGAGGAACAGATTGTCGTCCGTGAAGCGTATAACCTTAACGATGCCGGTGTTCACTAAAGCTGCAATCTCTTGTGAGAAAATTTGTGGCGGTTTCAATCTGAATGTTCGACCCGGTCCGAAATTGCAAAAACCGCATTTGAAAGGACACCCGCGGGACCCTCGCATTGGAAAAACCGGATGCAGGTATTCTTGCGGTGTGTGTTCCCAATCAATCAAATCCTCTGAAAAGGAATTGTGCTCCGGCACGCGATTCGTAATCACCAGTCGATCGTCCCTGTAATAGGCGATGTTTGAAAGGTCGCTGTAATCCTGACCATTTTTTATGCGCACGGCGAGCTGGGCGAGGGTGGATTCGCCCTGTTCATCGATTACGAATACATCGATATCTTCCCGGAAATGTTTTTCCTGGTTAACAAAGAAATAGTCGGGCGCGCAACTGTCTGTGTCATAATCTGTGTCCTTTAACCGGTAAATGGCATAGCTGTTGAATATCAACGTTCCACCGATTACAATTTTGACATCTGGCGCATGCTTCCGAATTATTTCTGTAACCCGCTTGACCTCCCTGATGTTGTTCAGGTAGGTCGTGGATATTGCGATAACGGAAGGGTTATTGCTCAGTAATTTCTTAAGGTCATCCGTTTGACGGTCCAAAAAGTTGATCAGTGCGCACTGCAGACCCCTGCGAGTCAGGTAATTGTATAAATAGATCCCGGCTAAATAAGGCATTTGCAGCTCCGGCTCATCCGGAGCTGAAAGTCCAAATAGCTCTCTGAGATTCGTGTAGTTCATCACCTTGCCCTGACGGGTCAATTGGTGTTTCCGATACACGCTGTATTGCTTGCCCTGATCTTTTGACATACCGGCGACAATGATCACATCCATATCTTTGGCTCTCTTCTCTCTAAAAAGCTGCTTTGCCAACAGTCTATCAATAGCATAAACGCGCGGAATTAATGTCAGAATTTTAATTTCAATCGATGTCTGGCAGTATAATGAATTGCCGATTCTACGTCGACATCTATTTAGCAAGAATAGGATTTTATGTCAAAATTCGAGCAAGCCTTAAATGTGGTGAGCTAATTTTTTGCTTGACACTGTTATTATAATCCTATCTTGAAGAAGCATTGTAAAATTTTAACTATAAAAATTAGCTCGGATGACCAACCAAACTTCATGGTTCGTCTTAAAAAATATGTAAAGGTACGAGATTCAAGCAATTGCAAAAAAAGGGAGGGATGCATGCCGAATAATGAATTTCAATCCAAAAGCTATTGGATGAAAACGCGACAATACACGCCTGGTGAAACATTTCAAAAGGACATCGATGTTGATGTGGCCATTATCGGGGGTGGTTTCACAGGCCTGTCCACGGCTTACCATCTTAAAAAGGCAGAACCGACAATGCGGATCGCCATCCTCGAAAGCGAGATCATTGGGTATGGCGCCAGTGGCAGAAACGGCGGCTTCAACATGACGCTTTTCGGACTGACGTTGAGTATTACCGCACTGCGTTTTGGTAAGACCAAAGCCAAAGAAGCCCATCATTATATGGAACGCGCCGTCGATCTCCTGCAGGACTTGGTAAGCGAGTTGAACCTGGATTGTGACTATGAGCACCCGGGCTTTCTGAGGGTTGCCACATCCGAGAAGTATAAGAAACGGATTCTGCATGAAATCGAATTTGCCCAAAAGCTTGGTATTGAGGGAATTGAGTGGCTCGAAAAGGACCGGATTCAGGAAGAGGTCAAAAGCCCCATGTATTTAGGCGCCTGGTGGGAGCCCAGGTGCGGCATTCTCAATCCGGCCAAGCTCTCATGGAGTTGGGCCGAAACCATTCGGCCGATGGGTGTTGAGATATACGAACAGACACCGGTGACGGAAGTTTCCAGGGGACCGCAAAAGATCACACTTTCGACACCAAAAGCAAAAATTCGCGCGGACAAAGCTGTTTTTGCAACCAACGCCTGGTCGCACTTCTTCCCCAAACTTAAAAGCAAACAGATTCCTGTCTGGACTCACATCGTGATAACCGAACCCCTGACTGAGGAGCAATATCAGTCAATCGGATGGCAAAACCGCCAAGGGATTGAAGATGCCCGCAATCTTGTCCATTATTATCGTTTGACGGTCGATAACCGAATTGTGATGGGCGGCCGCGACGTTTCGGTGAGTAAAGGCTTTGACATGGACAGGGATCATAATGAGAAGATCTTTGAAGGGCTGAGAAACGATGTCAGTGAAATTTTTCCGCCTTTGAAAAACATAAAATACAGCGACGCCTGGGGCGGCCCGGTTTCTGTACCTATCGATATGGCACCAGCGATCGGGTACCTGGGAGATAAACGAGTTGTCTATAGCCTTGGTTGTGTTGGGCACGGCGTCAGCCTGACCCACCTGAACGGCCAAACGTTACGGGATCTGATATTAGAGCGACAAACGGATCTGACTGATGTCTTTTTTGTGAACCGAACTACAATCCCCTGGCCGCCCGAACCATTGCGCGCTCTGGCCATCAAGGCCATTATGGGCTATATGCATATCGAAGATCGAATCTATGATGCCAAGAAAAAAACAGTTGCCTAAACGGTAAGGTCGATATACCTAAAACATGGTGTCACACTGAAAATATCTTAAAATAAGGAGGGGCAGCCATGGCCAATGGATATATGGGGAAAATTTTAAGGGTTAATCTGTCGGAAGGCAAAATCGAAGAAGAGAACCTTCGACAAGATTGGGTTAAAAAGTTTATCGGCGGTGCCGGCCTGGCAACCCGCTATTTGTATGATGAAGTGCCGACGGGCGCAGATCCTTTAGGGCCTGAAAACAAATTGATATTCATGACCGGACCCCTGACCGGAACCCTTTCCGCCAGTGCCGCGCGTTATTCAGTGGTTGCCAAATCTCCCTTGACCGGCATATGGGGTCACGGCAACTCCGGCGGCAGTTTCGGGCCGGCGTTGAAACGCAGCGGGTTTGACGGCATCATTTTTGAGGGCATCTCTGCGAAACCTGTTTATCTGAGCATTATCGACGGTCAGGCCGAATTGTGTGATGCCGACCAACTCTGGGGCAAGACCGTGCCGCAGACCGAGGACACCATTCAACAGAACGCCGACGAGAAATTAACGATTGCTTCGATCGGGCCCGGCGGCGAAAATCAGGTGCGTTATGCTGCGATTATGAACAACAAACACCGGGCTGCGGGCCGTTGCGGACTGGGAGCGGTCATGGGTGCGAAAAAGGTTAAAGCGGTCGCCTGTGGCGGCCAGGTACCCATTCAGCTGGCAAATCCGGATACCTTTAAAGAGGTTGCTAAAAAACAGTTCGATCTGCTGGACGAGTCCATGCTGAAAGTTGGATTTGAAGCCTTCGGCACCAATATGGTCTCAGATATGGTGAATGCTCGCGGCGGCTATCCGAGCCGCAACTGGCAGCAGGGCATTTTTGAGCGGATTGATGACGTCAGCGCCCAGGCTTTGACGGATAAAGTTTTTGTAAAAGGGGTGAACTGTTTTGCCTGCCCGATTTCCTGCGGTCGGGGGACAGAGATCCGGGAGGGCCAATGGGCCGGTCGTAACGGCGAGGGACCGGAGTACGAAACCACCAACACCCTGGGAGCCCAGTGCGATGTTGCGGATATGAACGCGATTACCATGGCCAATTATCTTTGCAACGAATACGGCCTGGACACCATCACTGCCGGCTCAACCATCGCTTTTGCCATGGAGTGTTATGAAAAGGGAATTTTAACCGATGAACAGACCGATGGTCTGGCACTTAAATTCGGCGACGGCGAGCTGGTGGTCAGTCTGATTGAAAAAATCGCCAGACGGGAAGGCATAGGCGATCTGCTGGCCGAAGGTTCCCGGGCAATGTCACAGAAGCTCGGAAAAGGTTCGGCGCATTTTGCCATGCATGTCAAGGGACTCGAGCTTCCGGCCTATGACCCGCGGGCTGCAAAAATTACCGGGCTTGGCTATGTCACCGCCAACCGCGGCGGCGACCACATTACGGCCTATGTCCAGGGGCCGACCTTCATCGACGCGCCCTTTCTGCTGGTTGAGGACAGCACGATTGCGGATCCCTTTGTGGCCAACCCTGCAGAGGCCAGAGTCGTCATTGATCTGGAAAATGCACTGACCATGTTTGATTGCATCGGCGCCTGCAAGTTTATGGGAATCCTGCTGCCGGCCGAGGACTACGTGCAGTTGATATCCCACGCCACCGGTTGGGAATTCGGCGTGGCAGATTTCAGAAAATGCGGGGAGCGGATTTATAACCTCATGCGGGCTTATTGCGTTCGTGAAGGAGTCACGCGCGAACAGGATACGCTTCCCGGGCGGCTGATGAAAGATCCGCTGCCGGCAGGGCCGGCCGCGGGTATGGTGATCGATAAAGATACCCTGGAGATGCTCAAAGACGCCTATTACGGCATGCGGGGGTGGGATATGGAAACCGGCAAACCCACCGCTGAAAAATTGACCGAGTTGGACCTCGAAGACCTGAAAGCCGACGTGTGGGGATAGCCGTTCTGGTTTGCCGGTTGCCAGTTTAGCCCGTTAAAATAGGGGAAATTCTGATTTTATTTTTTACCGAGCAACGGGTTCAACCACTTTGCGTTCGATAACGAGGACGAGGACGACGACGATTACGAGGAGTCGTTTTGCAAAATTTCGTAATCGTACTCCTCCTCGTCCTCGAAAACAAAATTTTTAGACGACTTCTATTTTATTTGAGGTAACCCATGACTTACGCAGACAAACCCTGGCTCAAAAGTTATAAACTGGGGCCTTACAAGCTTGACCACAGCCTGGCGCCTTACCCGCAGCAGCCGGTCTATAGGGCTCTGGATGATGCCGCTGAAAAATATCCCGGCCAGACGGCAATTCTTTATCTGGACAGGAAAACAACATACCGGCAGCTGAAACTGCTGTCCGACAAAATGGCAGCAGCCTTGCAGGGGCTGGACGTGCAAAAGGGAGATCGGGTTTGTATCTTTTTGCCGAATTGCCCCGAGTTTATCATCAGCGACTGGGCGATCATGAAAGCGGGCGCGGCCCTGGTGCCCACCAGCATTTTACGAACCGATGATGGATTGGTTCACGAGGCAGGCCGTTCCGGCAGCCGGGTGATCATCTGCCGCCAAGAGCATCTGGAGCGAGTTCTGGGGATAAAGGATCGCTGTCAGATCGAACATATTATCGTCACCTCAACAGAGGGATACGACCGCCAGGAAGTGTCGTGCAGCCTGCCGCGCGGCTGCCATGCATTTCAGAAATTGATCGAAGAAAACGATGCGCTGACCGCTGCCGTAAAAATTGATCCCAAAGAAGACCTGTGTGAACTTGCTTTCACCGGGGGTGCGACCGGCCTGCCCAAGGGCGTCATGGTGACGCATTTTAACCGCTACAGCTGTATCTTGCAGGGGTTTCCCTGGATGCTCAAACCGATGTTGCGCGGCCTTGCGGGAAAGGCTTCGGTGTTTCTGCCTGTTCCGCTCTTTCATGCCTATGGCCTTTATACCCACCAGGCAGCAGCCAGTCTGGGACTGCGGGTAATTTTAATGCCGGACCCGAGAGACACGGATGCGCTGGTTGCGTATATCAAAAAATACCGCCCCTTCATGATTCCAACGGTGCCGACCCAGCTCATGCGTATTGTGCAGGCGAAAATCGGCAAGATGAATGTGATCCCCATATGCGCCGCCGCCCCTCTGCCCGG
>JASFPY010000010.1:0-15197 GCA_050115755.1 Desulfobacteraceae bacterium
AATTTGCCACCTTTTTTTTAAATTCCACCGTCGGTTTTGCCGGCATCGGGGATGTGGCCTCTTATTATGATAACCTGCCGCCCAGCCCCGAGGACCTGGGTCAGACACTGGCCGTCTGGGGCGCTGACAACGGGTTCTACATCATGTTTCCGATTTTAGGACCGTCCAGCCTGCGCGACAGTGCCCGATTTGTCGATTCGATGTTCCTGGATCCGATCAGCTGGCTGGATTTAGACTGGAAGACAAAGTATGGCATCCTGGCCTATGACAAATTTAATGAAATTTCCTTTCAGATTGATGATATCGATGCCTTAAAAAAGGCCGTCTTTGACCCCTATGTGGCGGTTCGAGATGCTTACGTTGAGAGTCGCAACAAATTGATTGACGAATAGCTGCACGGTCAGTGGATGCACCCTCAGTGAAACCCGGTGATATCCCTGAAGGAGTAAGCAAATGAAATATCGAAATATGAAATTGTGGCATTTGGCTGGATCAACGATCTTTTTTATGATGGTTGCGCTGGTATCGAATGCCCCGGCAGCGGATATATCCATCGGCGGCGGCGCCGGAATGGTTCCCGATTATGAAGGCTCGGATGACTATAAGATCGTGCCGCTGGCTTCTGCAAAACTGACCCTTGACAATGGGATGTATTTGAACCTGCAGGGTTTTACCGTCAAAGCCAACCTGATTCCCAGCAAGATCTGGCGCCTGGGGCCTATGTACAATTATCGGGGCTCCCGCAGCGAGGTGGACAACAGCCGCGTGGATCGTCTGTCAAACGTGAGCGATGCCAATGAAATCGGCGGCTTTGGGGGGTTTAATTACAACAACTGGTTTGTATTCCTGGAGTTTCTATCCGATATGGGAAATGCCCATGACGGCTGGCTGGGCACGGCTCGCGGCGGCTACAATTATGTTGCCAGCAAAAGTTGGACCCTGACGTTTGGCCTTTCCACCACCTATGCCGATGATGATTACATGAGCACCTATTTCGGCGTCACGGGTCCGGATTCGGCTCGCAGCGGGCTGAGAACCTTTGATGCCGATGCGGGCCTAAAGGACGTCGGCTTTGATCTGGGAATTCAGTGCCAGTTTACCGATAACTGGGGAGGACGGGCGCTGGGAGGCTACAAGCTTCTTCTTAACGACGCGGATGAAAGCAGCCCGGTTACCAGAGAAGGATCTCAGCATCAGTTTTTCGGCGGTCTTCTGGTTGTCTATACATTTTAACAGAAATTGAGCCATCCAATATTTTTTTTACAACCTGCGCTTTGCCATCCGTTTCGCCAGTTGCCTGATTCGGTTTAAGGGTATGCAGGCCAAGGCAGAATTTGCCCGTTTTTTTCTGAACACCCGACCGGTTTTGCGGGCATTGCTTATCCATCCAGCCAAAGTCTATTTTTCCGGATACGATCTAATTTTCCAGAAAGGAAAAACTGTGACTGACATCATCTTTGATCGATTGCGTAACGTTTCATACCGCCGTGCTTGCCGGGCGGCGATGGCTGTTATCATAGCGGTTGTGTGGGTTGCAGCACCGCGGGTTGCGCCTGCGGGCGCAACAACCTCAGCATCGGAAAGAGCCACCCTGTTGAATGAGTCCTGGACCGGCGATTTCGACGGAATGGTTAAAAGGCGCCGGATCCGGGTGATGGTGGTATACAGCAAAACGTATTATTTTCTGGACCAGGGACGGCAACGCGGTCTTTCGTACGATCTGCTCAAAGAATTTGAAAATTATATCAACAAAAAATTGAAGACCGGAACTCTGAAGATTCAAATCATTTTCATTCCCGTCAGGCGCGATGAAATCATTTCCGGCCTGGTAAAGGGTTATGGAGATATTGCCGTTGCCAACCTGACCATCACCCCGCAAAGACAAAAGCAGGTGGAATTTTCGGATCCCTGGATGACCGGCGTCAAGGAGTTGCTGGTCACCGGACCGGCGGCGCCATCGGTTGCCAGTGTCGATGACCTGGCCGGCAAAGAAGTTCACGTTCGCAAGTCCAGCAGTTATTATGAAAGTCTGCTGCAGTTGAATGCGACATTTAAAAAGGCCGGGCGGCAGCCGATAAGACTGGTGATTGAGGACGAGGTCTTTCAGGATGAGGATCTGCTCGAAATGGTCAATGCCGGTCTTATCCCCCTGATAATTGTGGATAGCCACAAGGCACTATTCTGGGAGCAAATCTTTGACCGAATCAAGGTTCACCCGGACATCGCCGTCAGAACCGGCGGTGATATTGCCTGGGCCTTTCGCAAAAACAGCCCGCAGCTAAAAACCGTCGTCAATGAGTTCGTCAAGGGCCACAAAAAGGGGACATTGCTGGGCAACATGCTGTTCAAGCGATACCTGCGAGACAATCAGTATGTGAAGAATTCGGTGTCCGAGCAGGAAATGAAAAAATTTCGAGCCATGGTCCAATATTTTAGGACCTATGCCGATCGATACGACTTTGATTATTTAATGATAGGGGCCCAAGCTTACCAGGAATCCGGGCTCGACCACAGCAAGCGCAGCCCGGCGGGTGCCATCGGCGTTATGCAGATCCTGCCGTCCACGGCGGCCGATCCCAATGTCGGCATTCCGGACATCGAGAAGCTTGAAAACAACATCCATGCCGGGACGAAATATTTACGGTTTATTGTCGACCGGTATTTTAATGAACCGTCGATCGATAAAGTCAATCGGATGCTTTTTGCCTTTGCCGCATACAACGCCGGTCCGGCAAGAATCAACGGTCTGCGAAAAAAAACCGCCAAGAAGGGACTGGATCCGAATGTCTGGTTTCACAACGTCGAGATGGCAGCCGCTCAAGAAATTGGCCGTGAAACGGTGCAATATGTGAGCAATATCTACAAATATTACATCGCCTACCATGTGCTTACGGCTCAAAGAAAGGCAAAAGAACAGATGCTGAAAAAAAAGTAAGATGGAATTTGCTGACTTTTTTAGCCGGTGAGTCACATTCAAATAGAAAAGTCGATGTTCTGCGCACCATTTTAGTCCACAATTTATTCGATCAATCCACATTTATATGCTGTGCATCCTGCTCCCGGCAGAAAGTGCAGATCAGGTAAATTCGAATCCCCCTACCTTGACATCTTTACCTTTGATGCAGAATGTTAGAGATTAATCCTAGCTTTTTGGTCATTTATTAAAATTGTCAAGAATAGGCTCCGATTGACTTAGCGAATCTTTCAAAGGCCATCGCGACCTGCCCGCCACCACGCCCGCCTCGCCTTGCTTGCATGGCGGGCAGGGCGAAGCGAAGCAAGCCGGTGCGAAGCAGCGCTCGGGATGATCCGCTCTGCGGATCAGATTGCTTCGTCGCCAGGCTTTTCTCAATGACAGTTTACCGAAATAAATTTTTGACAATAGCTGTATATCATTTTTAATTGTATTCACATGCTATAAGCTACTGACTACAGGGAAATTCAGATGCTCAACCACAAAAAAGATGACATCGACCTGGAGAATGCGATTGAAATCGCCGAAGGCGTTTACTGGGTCGGTTTTTACGATGAGCAGTCGGGTCTGCATTGCAACCCCTATCTCATTGTCGATAATGAAGAGGCCATGGTCATTGACGGCGGCAGCCGCCCGGATTTTGCCACGGTCATGATGAAAATATTGCAAACCGGGATCGTACCCAACCAGATTGTCGCCCTGCTTTACCAGCATTATGACCCGGATCTTTGCGGCAGTATTCCCAATTTTGAAGATATTATCAAAAGAAATGACCTGCGGGTAATATCTGATTCGGAAAATTTAATGTTTATCCGCCATTATTCCGTAACCACCCCCTTGCTTCCGATCGGCAAACTCAATTACCAATATACCTTTTCTTCCGGGCGCACCCTTAAATTTGTCAAGACCCCTTACGCCCACTCGGGAGGCAGCTTTGTCACCTTCGATCCGCAAAGCGGGATCCTTTTTAGTAGCGATCTGTTCGGCAGTCTGGGGCTTGATTGGGAACTCTTTTTAAACTTGGAGCCGGAGTGCATCAATTGCGTCAGCTTTGCCAGCTGTCCGCAAAACAGGTCGATTTGCCCGGTGAAGGACATTTTAAATTTTCATAAAACCGTTATGCCGTCCGGTAAAGCACTGAAATATGCCCTTGAACAAATGCTGGAGATTCCCTTTACGATGATTGCACCCCAGCATGGCAGCATTATCAAAGACAAAGAAACCATGCGATATGTGTTCGAGGTACTGGCCAACCTAAAAGGGGTGGGTATTGATGGCGTCATTGAAGACGATCATATGCTCGACCTGGATAAAATCAAACAACGGTTCAGATAAAATGGATTTCGAAAATTCACTACGCGATAAAATTAAGAAACTTGACTTCAAAAAACCGCATCAAGCAATGCTGGTAAAGGAAATTTTGGAATATTGGGCTTCCCTGAAAGATACCGGTATCAACAATCAGCTCCTGCAGGATTTGGTTTTGAAGTATTCTGCTTCTGAAAAAAAGCTCAAGCAGCTAAACCAGGAACTGATTGACAAACAAGAACGGCTGGATGCCGATCTTGCGGCGGCGGCCCAGATTCAAAAAAGCCTGTTGCCTCATAGAATTGATTCAGCCGAGAACATGGCGGTTGCCTGGAGATCTAAACCCTGCGAACATATGGGTGGAGACATTTTCAATATGTTTCAGCTCGATGATGATCATTGGGCCTTCTACATGCTTGATGTCAGCGGGCACGGCGTTGAAGCGGCAATGATAACCGTCTCGGTTTCTCAGTTTTTACAGCCCAACTCAGGCCATCTATTCAAGAAAAAAACCGGCCAATCATCACCATCCCAGCAATTAATGTCGCCGGTCGAAGTGCTTGCCGGGCTTGATGCGGAGTTTCCATTCGAGCGCTTCAACAATTTTTTTACCATCACTTACATGATCATCAATACCAGAACCGGCGAATTAAGATACAGTAACGCCGGGCATCCGCATTCCATCCTTTTACGCAAGAACGGAAATTTGGAATTTTTACAGAAAGGAGGCCCTGCCATCGGAATGGGAGACCTCCGTCTTTTAAACGGTCAAAAGGAGCGGTTTCAGCAAGGACACCTGGAAATTGATCTCGGCGACAAATTGTTTGTTTACACTGACGGAATCATTGAGTATGAGCGCCCTGACAGTGAATTATTTGGCATCCAGCGGCTTTGCAAAACCCTTGAATCGCTAAAGGCTGAATCGATGCATGAAATTGTTGAAAGAACCATTAAATCTTTGATGGATTTTGGCCACCATGCCAAAGCCCAGGATGATATTACCCTGTTAGGTCTGGAACTTAAACAGTTGGGATGAAAGCTGATTTATGGAGTGCATCGCCCCGGGTCTCATTCTGTGACAATTCGATAATTTCCCTTGACTTTTTACGTATCTTCAACTACTAAAGCCGGACTTTTATAAAAATGATAATGAATATCATTTATTAAAAAAACAAAGACGCTTAACAGGCCGCATCAACAAAATTAGAGGAGGAGAAAAAGATGAAGAATCAACAAGGACGCATGGGAATGCTGGTTGCGCTGCTAACATTGTTGCTGGTAATTCCCGGAGCCCAGGCTGCTGAATTTTCCATTGGCGGTGGTATCGGTGTGCAGCCCGACTATGAAGGCTCATCTGATTACGAATTGGTTCCGGTGCCCGCCGGGCAGGCCAAATTTGATAATGGAATGTACCTAAAATTGCTGGGGCTGAATCTAAGAGCCAACCTGATTCCCAGCAATTTTTGGCGCCTGGGGCCGGTCTACAATTATCGGGCGGAACGAGACGATGTGGAAAACAACAAGGTGGACAGAATGAAAGACGTAAGCGATGCCAATGAGTTCGGTATTTTTGGCGGCATCGAATGGGAAAACTGGTATGTGTTTTTAGAAATACTGGGCGATACCGGTAATGCCCATGAGGGGTCTTACGGCACGCTTAAAGCCGGCTACAACTGGGCCGTCAACAAAGAATGGATGCTTACGTTCGGTGCTTTTGGCACTTATGCCGACGAGGATTACATGGAAACCTACTTCGGGGTTAGCGGCGCCGATGCGGCAGCAAGCGGCCTGGACCCATACGATGCCGACGAGGGCATGAAAGACATTGGTCTGGATTTTGGTGCAAACTGGCGTTTTGCGCAAAACTGGGATTTGCGGGGTCTCCTTCAAGTCAAACAGCTGGTGGGTGATGCCGATGATGACAGCCCGGTGGTGGATCAAGGGTCTGAAACCCAGGTTTTCACTGGCGTGATGGTGTTGTATAATTTTTAAGCTTTCGATCTTTTTCTCTGATGGATGGCGCTGGATTTGTCATCATTTAAGCGCTGCCGCCTATCAAAAAAAAATAAAAAATACGGGGCTTCATGACATCGAAGCCCCGTATTTTTTTGTTTATTGAATCCGTCCTAAGATTTTAAATCTTAAATCCGCAATCCAGGATATCTAGTTGATTGATTCATATTGCGCCATGCGGGCGGCTGCCTTTTTTTCACTGATGCGTTCGATCTCAAAACCGAATTGGGAGGATTCGGTTTGTACCATAAAATAATGTTTGCGCCCGCTCTCCAGCGCTGTTGCAATACTTTGATTTGGTATTCCGATGTCGTGAACGCCCGGATCGACAAAAAAAGTAACATATTGCCCGGCCTTCAGGCGTGCGATCACTTGGCCGTCCAGAAGGACTTTCATCGAAAATCCGAATCCGTAAATCCGTTTTTCCCGCATAATGGTGACTTCAGCCGCATCCGCAGAATACCCCCGGGCCGGGAAAAATTCGGTTTTGCCGCTGGTGCAGGCAGCCAGAAAAAATGCCAGTATTATCAAAAATGCATATTTTTTCATGTTCTCCTCACAAATTGGCGATTTAGAATCTAAAATCGGGAATCTAAAATCAGAAAAACCTATTGACCGAGGCGTTGTTTTTCAAGTTCCTTGATTTCCATTGCAATTTCGCGACAGAGTTTTTCCAGCAGGCGGCTTTGAGCAGAGACCATATCGGCAATGGAATTTCCCCCGATTGGCTCATTTAGCATTGATTGTCTGTTTGCGAGCACCTTTTTTCCGCTTTGCCCCAAAATCCCCCAGCGGGTTCTCAGGTTTACATCGCCCCCCGGCATGCCGTCAAATCGGGTGATATCCATTGTCACCTGATAGGTAACGGGTATCGTTGCCTGCCAGGGAAATTTAATGATTTTTGTGCCGGGAAGCAAATTCGTAAGGTTGTCCACAATGACATTTGCCATAATTTCATTCAGCGGGCCTGCCCAGCGCTCCAGATCTGCTACCCGGATTTCATTGCGGCTGGTGCGCATGATAATCTGGGGACGATCCAGGACCTGCGACAGTTTTATGGGACCGACGCCGACGGCGGCCTTTTTTAAAATTGCAACAGGCGCTGTTTTTTTCTCCGCGCTATACAGGGAATTGAGAACATAATATCTGGTGGGAGGCGTCTTTCCGGGGTCCCCTAAACAACCGTTTAAAGCCAGTAAACCGGCCAGCAACGCAATAATAATAACGCTAAGATGATTTGAGCGCATCAATTTTCTCCCGTTCGGGTAACCCTTCCGCGAAGAAGCGCATCCGGGTGCTGTTCAACAAAATCGGCCAAAACGCGCACGGAGCGGGAAGCAGCCGAAATTTCCCTGAGTGTTGCAGAGACTTCATAGCGAAGCTGCGTGCCCTCTTCAGCAATTTGCTCCAGGCTTTTAAGGGTCTGATTTGCCTGATCGAGGGCAATTTGGGCGGATTCCGTTGCATTTTGTATTTTCGACACCAGCGGGGTGGTTTTTTTATCGATGTTTGCAATGAGTTTGCGGGCATCGCCGATGCCGGCTCTGGTTTCGGTCAGGGTTTGATCAATACTGGTGGTCAGAGGCTCGAGCTTGCTGTCCAGATTGCGTGCCAATTTTTGGACATCCACAAGTGTATCTTTCATTACAATGATACCCTCATGCAGTTCGGGGGAGCTCGCCAGTTTTGCGATGCCGTTCATCGCTTTTCTTACATCCTCTGTGATTTCTCTAATGTTAAGTTCGCTCAGTGCTTTTTCCAGCTCTTGAAGTGGCGTTGGGACCGAGGGAATTTCCCACCACTGCCTAAATTCCATTTTATTCTTGAATCTTTCCATCCCAATTAAATTGGCGGGTGTGTCCGGGTAAAAATCGACATTAATTAGCAGTTGACCGGTGACCAGGCTCTGCATTTGCAACTGGGCTCTCATTCCCCGTGATATGAGTGCTTTGTGCATATCCGCATCGCTTGTTTCCACCCGCGTCCCAATGTCCTGAAATTTTTTCGGATCGACTTCAAAGAATACCGGAATAAGAACTTCAAGCTCGGTCGGATCAAAGCCTACAATAATGTCGGTCACCTCGCCGATTTGAACCCCCCTGAATACAACCGGTGAGCCCACATTCAAACCTTTTACCGAGCCCTGAAAGAAAGTTAGCCACAACTCGGTTTTTCGAAAAAACTTGCCGGAACCAAAGAGTACAACGGCAGCCACCGCCAGCACTACCGCTCCTACAACAAAGGCCCCGATCATTGTCTTATTGGCGGGTTTGCTCATGTCAATAATTCCTTACGTTGGAGCAATGGAGCAGTGGAGTGCTGGAGTACTGTATTATTAGTTACCATAAAGGGCATTGGTCTCCTTCACGTTAAGATAATCTATCCACTCTCCTTGATCTCTTTTGTATTCAATGCTTTCAATCAGTTTCAATAGTCCATTTTCAAGTTTAAATGCTATGTTATCCAGTTTTTGAAATTCCTTCTCAGTTATTTGTCCGGCTGCCCTATATGCATGCAGACCGGAAACTGACTCTCCGAGTGATCCAAGAGCAATGTATAAAAATTTGATGTATTCATGCACGGAGCGCCTACAGTAGCCCTCCGAGATATTACGATGAACTGAATCACTGGATGCGATTGCCTGACTGGCAACTTTCTTCAATTCAAACGGATATTGTTTAAATAAATTATATGTCTGCTTATAAAATTCTATTGCATCCTGCCACACTCTTAATTTTTGATAACCGCGATTTTTATTTTTCCGCATCTTGCATTACTCCAGTACTCCACCGCTCCAGCACTCCATCGTTCCTCTAGCTCTTTCCCCTCGTCAAAAACCGGCGCAGATCAGGATCTTTGGTTTCTTCGAGCAGCTTTTTAGGATCACCTGCGGCGGTCATGGTTTTTTTGTCCGCATCCAGGTAAACAGAGTTGTTTCCAATGGCAAAAATGCTAGCCAGCTCATGGGTAACCACGATAATGGTCGCACCCAGGCTTTCCCGAAGCTCGAGGATCAATTCATCCAGCAAACTGGCGCTGATAGGGTCCAGGCCGGCTGAAGGCTCATCAAAAAAAAGGACTTCCGGATCCAGCGCCATGGCCCTGGCCAGGCCTGCGCGTTTGCGCATCCCGCCGCTGATTTCTGACGGGTAGTAATCCTCAAATCCAGTCAGACCGACCAGAGAAAGCTTGAAGGATGCGATTTCACGAATCTGGCCCGGGCTCAGGTCCGTATATTCGTTCAACGGCAGCGCTATATTTTCTGCCAGGGTCATCGAACTCCACAGGGCACCGCTTTGATAGAGGATGCCGATGTTTTTCATAATTTGATCGCGCTGTTCCGCTTCAGCCTCCCAGAAATTGATGTCTTCATAAAAAACCTGCCCTTTAGCCGGAGACTTCAAGCCCACCATATGGCGCATCAGGGAGCTTTTGCCGCACCCGCTGCCGCCCATAATAATAAAAACATCTTCGCGGTTCACGGTAAATGTCAGATCCCGCTGTACCACAAAACTGCCGTAGGCCATGGTCAGGTCATTGACGATGATATAGGGCTCTATATTCGTTTGCTTTGCAAACACGACAGACTAAATCCCAAGGATATTGCAGGCAACCGTAATAATGGCGGTGGCGATGACGATGGCCACAATACTGGTCACCACAGCTGAAGTTGTTGCCTGGCCGACGGCCGAAGCGCTGCGACCGCATTGGATGCCCCGCAGACATCCCGCCAGCGCCACCAGCACGCCAAAAACGATCGCATGAACGATCCCGATAAAAAAATGGTACAGATTCATGGCTTTTATGGTTTGATTGATGTATTGGATGCTCGAGATGTCGAGCATACTCACTCCCACAATGAATCCACCCAGAATACCCATCAGATCCGCATAAATGCATAACAGCGGCATCATCAGAATCAAGGCCAGCATGCGGGGCAGCACCAGAAATTCCATTGGGGATATGCCCAGGGTCTGCAGGGCATCGATTTCCTCGTTGACCTGCATGGTACCGATCTGGGCTGCAAAAGCTGCTCCCGTGCGTCCCGCCATAATGACGCCAACCATGACGGCTCCCATGACACGCGTCATGGCGATGGCCACCAGGTCGGCCACGAAAATCTGGGCACCGAACATCATCAGCTGAACTGCCCCAATAAAAGCAAAGATCAAACCGACCAGAAGACTGATCAGCGATACGATGGGAAGCGCCTGCACACCGCACTGCTGGATTGTCATTATCAGATCCGAGCGCTGAAAGCGGGCTTTGCCGACGAAAAATTTTAAAAATGCCAGAAAGGATTCACCGATAAAACCCAGCGTTTCATGAGATGCCTGACCGACGGCAATGGTGGTTGCGCCGATGCGGGTTAGCAGCGGATCGCGCACTGCTTCTTTGCGGGCGCCTTTTCTTTCCGGAACCGCAAAGGCAAGCTGCAGCAATTTTTGAATACCCTCGGAAAGCCCCTGTTGGTTGACCGTGATATTTTTAGCGTTGCATTGGTTGATAATTTTCGATAGAAAAGATAGCAGGCCGCTATCCCACTCTGATAGCGCGCTAACGTCAAAAGCAATTTGCCTGATCGCATGATCTGATTCAACCTGCTTTCCAACTTCTTCGGCAGAGGGCAGTTTTTGCCCGATGGTCCAGTCGCCCTGCAATTGAACCAGCAACGTATCACCTGCCTTACGATCAAAACTCAGTTCGCAGGCCCCGGTGGTATTTTCAGTCGCCGCGTGCATGATTCAGATATTTAAAGTATAAAATGGCTCGAAAATAAATTGGAGAATAAACTTTGCTGTTAATCAATTATTTGAATTCTTTAAAAAAATTTTAAACTGGATCAAAGCTTTTAGATTTTGCGCCACAACAAGGCGCCAGCCGCTCAAAAAGCGGCGTGTACACGCCAGTACACGAGCATTTTGAAGCGGCTGGGAACACAGTTGCCGGGTAAAAAATAACGGCTTTTATCCAGTTTAGCGGGCGGCTTTTTGCATCGTGTCCAAATACGCATCGAGTTCCTGAATACTGGTAAACACCTGCAGGGTCGGCAGTGCGTTTAAGATATCAAAAACCTTTCTGATCTGAGGCTGCAGATGCATAAACATGATCTTGCCATTATTCTTTTGAAGCTCCTTTTTTGTTTTCAGTAGAACCCGGACACCCATGCTGTTGATATAGTCGAGGAATTCAAGGTCAAAAATAATGATATCCGGCAATTGAGCTAAGATCGACTCCACGGTACCTTCCAAAACTTGGTAAGTATTTCCATCCAGGGACCCAATCGGAGATACGGTGAAAACACCGGGCCGGGTTTCGGCAGAATTGACTTTTAGTGCCATGTCGCCTCCTTTTTATCAATCTCCTTTAAACCATTTTCGAAATAATGCCTTTAAAGAGATTTGTTCCATAAACGACGCTTCCTTGGGTTCGCTAACCGGTTTATCGGCCGGCCACCATTGTACCTGATCAAACGAGAAGGAAAAGTTTGCTTCAAAGGCCGGGATGAGTTTTTCCTCGATTGTTACATTTTGGCGTTCATCGAAAGAACGGAAATAAACCGTAACTTCTTCTATGTACCAGTCACGGACGTCTTCTAATGAATCAAGGGAGACTTTAGCAATTTTTTCTAGATTTTTTCCCAGGTACGGCTTAAGAGAATCTTCAGTCAAATTGCTAAAAAGCTGTTTGAGGCGCGCTTTTACTTGCTCATTATCTTTCGTATCAACAATAAAAGTAAGCGTTAGGTATCCGCCGCCGTAAGGACGATTAAAGGAAGATATTTTAATAACCCCTTCTTCGATCCGATCATGGTCGCCTAACCGGAAACTAAAGCCGACATAGGCAACCATTTTTTCATGTGCTTTAACCGACAGGTAGCTCTTTCGAGGATCAAACGCCTGTGTCATGGAAATTTTTTTCCTTATTATTTGTCTTGCAAGTATGAGGATCGGAATCCTCACCTACGGGAGTGTGCAGGCACCAAAAACCACAAATCCCACTTCGTCACCGGATGCGGTTAGCACTGTTTTGCCGGTCTCTTCAGAGATGGCCAGACTCCAACCCACGCCATCTCTTACCCCTTCGATGCCGTCTTCTGCACCCTGAATAATCAGCTTGCCGTCAATTTTTTCGAGATTTTCAATAGGGGTATGCCTCTTGTCCCCATCAGCGCGGGTGGCACTGATTGTTTTTTCTTTGAAGTTAATTTTTAGAAATTGCGGGATACCGACTTCTTCGGCGGTCACCTGTTGACATTTACCGCCGGGCTGGCATTCAACAATGTCCATCACCGCGCAGATCAGCGATTTAGAACCATCAAAATCACCGGCTTCAACCGGAAACGAGAACAGGCAGATGATCGCCACCATTATTCCAAATATTTTTTGCTGACTCATTATTGACTCCTTATTCTTAAATCAAAAATCACTTAACGGTATAACCTTTTCCTTCAAGGCATGCGCCATATGCACGATTATAGGTATTTCGCTTCTGCATATATGCGTTGGCCTGTTGCCGTTCCCATTGATTTCGTGCCTGTTCCTCCTGCTTCCTCTGCTTCTCTCTTCGCATACCACCGAGCAGGGCACCGCCGCCGCCTCCGATTATAGCACCTCTACCGGCACCTTTTTTGCCTTTGGCAATGCCACCGACGATTGCGCCGGTTGCAGCGCCGGCAACAGCACCACGCCCCGCCCCGCCTTTCGGCGCTTCCTTCTTGGGTGGTGCTGACGTTGCTGTTGGCATTTCCATGGGATCGAAGCCGGTTTCTTTCTTGGCCCAGGTATAACACTGGAACTTATCCTGTTCCATCTGTTCCTCGCTCTGGCCTTTGGCGGGATACACGATAACCTCTTGGGCCAAAACGTGACCGGCAAACCAGACGAGTAAAAGCAGGACAAAAGTCGTGAAAGTCACCTGTTTCATTGGTTCAATCCTTTCCTAAAAGAACATTTTTTAATTTACTAAAATTTGCCATTACCTTTTATGGCTATTAAGCAAGAAAGCCTTACGTGTTTAAACGACCTTCAGGCAATTGTTCATGGAGCGCTTAAATTGAAAAACTCCTTGAATCCTCAATTTTTTACCAATCCGGACGGCGCCACCGCTGACGTTCTTTGGCTGAAGCCTCTGTTACCAGTGCTTCCGGTTCCATTATATCTCCCCAGTTGGTGCGTTTTTCCATTTCTTCCATGTTATCTTTGGAGACAAAATTCTGACCTTCACGAATTTGCCAGCCGCCGCCCAGCGCTTTATACATGGCGACTAGATTTAAGATGACATCGCCACGGGTTGCCGTCCACACATCCTGCTGATCTGCTAAAAATCGCTGGGAATCCAGTACGCGCTGGTAATCGACCAGGCCCTCTCTGTACTGAAGCATTGAAAGGTCCACCGACCGCTTAGAGGCTTTGACACTGTCAATTAAGAATCCTGCTTCCTGCTGCTTTTTTAAGAAACCGATCATTGAATCTTCGACTTCCTGATGCGCTCGGAGCACGGTGTCTTCATAGTTGACAATCAGCTGCTGTAAAACGGCGTCTTCCACCCGTACCCGGTTACTGATGCGCCCATAGTTAAACAGATTCCAGCGCAAAGACGGCCCTCCGAAAAATTCAAAGCTGTCTGCTTCAAACAGGTCGCTGAAACTGCTGCCGCTTTGGCCGCCGGATTTTGTATTTCTGGAAGTGCTGGTCAGAAGCCCAAAAGAGCCGAATAATTCAAATGCCGGGAAAAGTTCAGCTTTGGATACTCCGATCAAGGGGGTCTGGGTGGCAATTTGATATTCGGCCAGTCGGATGTCGGGTCGGCGGCGCAACAGTTTCGCCGGGATGTCGACCACGATCGCCGGCGGCGCTTTGGGAATACGTCTGGCGCCGCCGATCATATAGTCGATTTCACCCGGCAGTTTGCCCAGCAAAATAGCCAGGGAATTTTTGGCCTGACGGATGCCGGCTTCATAACGTGGAACAGAAGCTTCGGTGTTTCTTAACAACGATTTCGCCTGGGCTACATCAAGCTCGGTGACGGCTCCGGCCTTGAATCGGATTTCGGCAATTTCCAGTGAGCGTGCCTGAATCTTGACATTTTCGCGGGCAATCTCGAGGCGTTCTTCGAAGGTTCGCAAAAAAACATAGGTCCGGGCCACCTCCGAGGTCAAGGAGACTAAAAAATCATCGTAATTAGCGATGGCAGTTTCCATGTTGGCCACCCCGGACTCAATGGCACGCCGGAATTTACCCCAGATGTCCAGTTCCCAGGCGGCGTCGAAACCGACATTATATTGCCAGAATGAATCATCAATGTTTAAACTGTTGGCCGAATTTTCGCTAATGCGATTATAATCGGCACCACCTCTTCCCTGCTGTAACTGAGGATAAATATTGCCGACAACTACGCCGAGCTGGGCCCGGGCCTGAAAAATTCGAATTCCGGAAATCTGCAGCGGCAGATTTTGCTGATAGGCGGTTTCAACAAGACTGTTGAGTACGGGGTCATTAAAGACCATCCACCAATCTTTATAATCCGAAGCTTCGATTTTTATGGTCGCCTCGCGGGCCTCGAGCCATTCGCTTTCAACCGGTGCCTCGGGCTTTACAAAATCCGGCCCCACCATGGTACATCCGCTAATCAGCAGCGTCGTTGCGATCAAGCTGCTGACAGGTAACCTGAAGGCAAACCTCATAACATCTTTTTTCAAAGATAGTTTGTCAAACAATCTCAATAACATAACTATAACTCCTTGGCGTATGTTAGTTCTTCTTTGCCCAAATTAAATCGTTTAAATCATATTCGGTCACAATTGGCAACAGAATCGGCATACGTTTGCCAATTTCACTTCAATCACCGAGATTATTTATCATGGCATTTTTACCCTGAAAATGGGTAGTCCCGGGCGCTT
>JASFPY010000011.1:0-14682 GCA_050115755.1 Desulfobacteraceae bacterium
TTGAATTTTACCGGCAAAGAACTTTCGAGTCTGACATACGCTCTTCGTTCTTTGCCGTTAAATGATTTTAAGCTCATTTTATCCGATCATCCCCAAATTTCGTATTGACCGAAGCCAACCCGATCCTCTGTTGTGTTCCCGAAATGGAAACCCGACAATGTGCAGACAAATTGCGGTGCGGGAAAAATTATAAAATGAATTATAGTCAAATTGGCATTTAAATGCAAATCTATTAAAGTGAATTTGGGCTGATGAAAGATGTTTGTTGTAACTTCAGATACCCATATTTTGTTCTTGTAACTGAGGGACCCGGAGCTTATATTAGGACACAATTTGTAGAGGTGGTTTAAAAACCCTTTGCCAAACAAAAGGAGGATTTGTATGTCGGGCACTGACGTTTACGATTTGATCATCATCGGTGGAGGGCCCGGCGGCCTGACCGCCGGCATTTATGCCATGCGCGCTGCACTGAAGACGGTTCTGATAGAGGTGGGTTTACCCGGAGGCCAAATGAATAATTCCGATTCGGTGGAAAACTGGCCGGGTAATGAACACATCGGCGGTGCCGAACTGGCCATTAAGTTTGCCCAGCATGCCAAATCATACGGGTTGGAAGTCATTACTGAAGAAGTTGTGGAGCTTGAGCCTGGTCTTGATTTTCACACCGTAAAGCTTGCCAGCGGCGATAGTTTACAGGCCCACGCAGTTATACTGGCCACCGGCGGTCACCCGCGCAAGCTTAATATCCCGGGAGAAGAAGAACAATACGGCCAAGGCGTTTCCTACTGCGCGGTTTGTGACGGATTTTTCTTCAGAGATAAAACCGTTGTGGTGGTGGGCGGCGGCGATACGGCCGCCGAAGAATCCCTCTATCTGGCCAAACTGGCCAAACAGATCTATCTGGTGCACCGACGGGATGCCTTAAGGGCCAGTGCGCTTTTACAGCAACGCGTCAAGGCTGAGTGCAAAATTGAGATTCTATGGAATTCGGTTGTTACCAAAATCAAGGCCAACGAAAACGGCGTTTGCGGTGCGGACTTGGAAAATACCCAAAGCGGTGAGAAAAGCGAATTATCAGCGGACGGCGTGTTTATTTTCATTGGGTTTGAACCCAACAATAAGCTGGTTCCAGCCGGCACTAAAATGAATGCCGACGGATATGTGGTTACGGATGAAAAATGTGAAACCAATGCGCCCGGGATTTTTGTCATCGGTGATCTCAGAGAAAAATCTTTCAGGCAAATCGTCATATCGGCTGGTGACGGTGCTACGGCTGCCCTGGCCGCTGCCCACTATGTTGAGACTCGAAAATCGGCAGAGGCATGCGAATTACCGGAAGCCATGCAAACAGAGGCTTCCTAGTGTTATGCGCAACATATAGGTTGCAAATATTTTCGAAGCTGTAAAAAGGTGTTGCTCAAATGCCGTCAGTAACGAGGACGACGACGAGGACGAAGCAGGAGGAAGGTTGTATAGCATTCGTCCTCGTTCTCGTCTTCGTCCTCGTTAATTGTATTTTCAAAGACAGCTTTTAGAAGATTTATAAACCAATTGTAATTGCTGATATGTCCGGCACCAAACGCTTTTTTATCAAATTTCTTGTGCTGGCTGTCATGCTGCTGGGGTTGCCTGTTCTCGGCATATGGATGGCCGGGTATCCTGTTTCAGACTATCTGGAATTCCCGCCCGAAACCCGATATGTTCGCCACGACCCTTTCTCATGGCCTGTATTTATACTTTATACATTGATCATCTCCGCCTGCCTGACACCGCTGATCATCATTGCTTTAAAACACCGCTGGAGATTTGAGCCCGGAAGTCGAACGGCACGCTCATTTCCCTGGTGGGGCTGGCTCAGCCTGACCATTGGAATTCTCGCCTGGATCATGGCCTGGACCCGTTTCAAATGGTTCGGGGCTTTGCAGCCTCACACGTTTACACCTCTGTGGCTTGCCTTTATTATGGTCATCAACGGTCTTTGTTATCGGCAGCGGGGACGTTGCATGATGCTGGATCGACCGGTATTTTTCCTGCTTCTTTTTCCCGTCAGCGCCATGTTCTGGTGGTTTTTTGAATACCTGAACCGCTTTGTACAAAACTGGTATTATATCGGACCCCGATTTAGTGCCTGGGAATATTTCTGGTACGCCACCTTGCCGTTCTCAACTGTACTGCCTGCGGTTTTGGGCCTTCATGATTGGCTGATTTCAGCGCGTTGGTTGAGACAGCGATTCGACCATTTAAATCCGCTGCGTATCCGATTGCCTAAATTCATAGCCACCGTCACACTGACGCTATCCGCCGGTGGACTGATGGCTATCGGTATATGGCCCAGCATCCTTTTTCCGCTGCTCTGGGTGGCACCATTGCTTATTATCTTATCTTTGCAGACGCTAATGCACGAGCGCCATATTCTGTCCGGCCCGGCTGAGGGAAATTGGACCGCGGCAGTAGCGGCTGCTATGGCCGCGGTCATCTGCGGCGTGTTCTGGGAAATGTGGAATTTCTACAGCCTGGCTAAATGGCAATACAATATACCCTTTGTACACCGCTATCAGATTTTTGAAATGCCGCTGCTCGGTTACGCCGGTTACCTTCCTTTTGGTCTGCAATGTACTGTCGTCGGCAGCTTATTGGAGCAAATAACGCCAGCGGCACGACCGATCTGACCGTCGCGTGCGTCAGGCGGGGTTCAGATAAGGTTTCGGCCTTTCTTTGACCACAACCGATTCCTATTTAATCTTGACACACTACCATATATTGTGTATCGCGCAACACTATGGTATCATCTGTTATATTACCGTCGTGATCTATACGCCACCTGATTCAGCGCATTCAAATAAAACGTGTTTACAAAACGATTTAAATTTGAGAATAGAAAAATTTTTTTAAAAAAAAACAGCAGCACGCTTGTTTCCCAGAAAATGATAATTATTATCTAAATTTGTTCGCCGCATTATCGATGGCGGGCAACCGGTCAATCATTTTACCTTTTTGAAACATTACTGCGTGGGTTTTTTTTCGAATGCATAAAAATATCGGTTTTGTATCAACACGGCTTGCAGGCACGGACGGGGTCTCCCTTGAATCCAATAAATGGGCTGATATCCTGCAGCAAAGCGGACACAAATGTTTCTGGTTTGCCGGCGCCCTGGATCGCATTCCGGATAACAGCTTTCATATTCCCGAAGCCCACTTCAAACACGAAACAAACCAGTGGATCAATGAACGCGTTTTCGGCCAGAAAGGTCGCAAACAGCCCGTCACCCAGACCATTCATGACCTGCGTTCACACCTTAAATTCAAACTCCATGAATTTATCAAGCAATTTGAAATTGATTTGTTGGTTGCAGAAAACGCACTGACGATACCCCTGCATGTGCCCCTGGGTCTGGCACTTACCGAAACCATTGCCGAAACTCAACTGCCGACGATTGCACACCATCACGATTTTTTCTGGGAAAGAGTCCGGTTTTCGGTCAACGCCGTCAACGATTATCTTCGAATGGCATTTCCACCCAATCTGAATAATATCCAACATGTCGTTATTAATTCAGCCGCTCAGGAACAACTCGCTCTGCGCACCGGTATTTCCTCGACAATTATTCCAAATGTTCTGGATTTTGAAAACCCGCCCAGAGTGAGCAGAAAACGAACGCAGATCTTTCGTCAGTCTATCGGCCTCGAGCCGGATGACCGTATGATTTTACAGCCTACCCGCGTTATTCAGCGCAAGGGCATCGAGTTCGCCATTGAACTCGTCAAGGAACTTAATAATAAGAAAAATAAGTTGGTCATATCTCACGAAGCCGGCGATGAAGGCTTCGAATATGCGGAATGGCTGAAAGAATATGCGTGCGAACATGGTGTGGATTTACGGCTGGTTTCAATTCGCATCAGCGACCCGTGGTCCGGAAACGGCAAAAACGGCTACCCATATTCCCTGTGGGATGTTTATCCCTATGCGGATTTCATTACCTTTCCCAGCCTTTATGAAGGGTTCGGTAACGCTTTTATAGAAGCAATTTACTTCAAGAAACCGATTCTGATCAACCGCTATGCCACCTTTGTACGGGATATAGAGCCACTGGGATTTGATCTGGCTGTCATGGATGGTTTTCTCTCGAAAAAAGCAGTTCAAAGTGTTGTGGATATCCTGGAATCTTCGAAGCGAAAAAAGAAAATGGTGCGCAATAATTATGCGATTGCCGCCCAGCACTACTCCTATTCCATTTTGCGAAATCAGCTATCGGCGATTATGAAAAGTTTCTTTGGCGATGGCATTGAGCAACTCATTGCCAAACCAAAACCTGAGAAGTCCAGGGGTTATCTGTATATTAACGCTCAACAGGTCAGATATAAGCATTTCAACAGCCAAAGCTGTAACAACCGCATCGCTTAGTCCCCCCTGAGGAACTTTTATTCGGCTCGGTTCTGAAATTGATACACCCGGTTGAATCTACCGATTCCATCCTTATCTTGAGAACATCGAATCACAGGATTTTCGTCTTAAAGCAGTATAAAAAATACGCCGACCAAGGGGTATGCGATGCCGTTTACCGATGTTCGCGGATTGAAGGGAAAAGTTTATGTCCCTGACCCGCCAGAAGAAGGGGCCCGAAAACATTCCTGTAAAGACTGCTATTCATGTCAACTTTGCAGCGATGACCGCTGCAGGGTATGCCTCGGCCAAAAATCCTGTCACTGTGAAAAAACAACGAAAAATTAATCTGGACCCAAATTTAGCGATTGCCGAGCCTGGAGATCGCTTGACATAAGGAGTACAATCATGAATCGCATAAGCTGCTATTTTGAAAGAATCTCTGATTTTGCCGTCGGTCTGTTTCTGCTTTTTGTTGGCCTGGCCCTTACGGTTGTAAGTTTTACGATAATCCCGGTCCTTGGATTACTTATCGCCATTCCGGTTCTGGTTTTAGCAATCGCGTTCTTAGGAGCTAAGCGCAGCAGGGAATGTGCCCTGCTCGCACAAAAAACCAAAAACATTTTCTCCAGCTAGCGGCCGGACAAACGAGCAGCCCCGCCGCGTGTTTGGTCCAATGGATTAGCCCCGTGTCAGGCATCTGCACTTGAATGTATGAGCGGGATTGTATATCGTAAATTTACGATAAACCGGAACGTCGAAACCATAAAATGAACGAAAAATTTTCGCAAAATACAGCCTGCTGTCAAAAGCAGAACGGGCAACCGATAGGCATCAATATCTCTGCCGGCCCAATGATCGAGACCCCTCAGCAGGATGAGGTGTGTTGTGGCCCTCCCCCCGGACCGCAAAGCAGCCCATTTGAGAAGCCGGGCTTTGCCCTGCTGGATTTTGTAGAGGCGTTTGTGCAAACGCCGGCCGGGCCGGTACCGCAGGTAAAAACATCCCTTCAATGGCCGGACTACGCCGGTACGATCAGAGCGCGTCTGGGAATTAATCGCGACCAATATAAGATTGCACCCGGCCTTTATTGTGTTGGTACGCCGGATTCCCAGGCACCAATGCTGGTCACTGCAAACTATAAACTGACATTTGATCATTTGCGCAAGGCGCTGAAATCCATAAATGCCTGGATTCTGGTTCTGGACACACGCGGTATCAATGTGTGGTGCGCGGCCGGGAAAAATATTTTTTCAACCGAAGAAGTGGTTCGCCGGGTAAAAATTTCGCAAGCCCAAAAAGTGGTAACCCACAACCGCTTGATTCTGCCGCAACTGGCAGCTACCGGCGTTGCCGCGCATGACGTAAAAAAACAAAGTGGCTTCAAAGTAATTTATGGCCCCGTGCGGAGCAAAGATATTCCGAAATTTTTAGCCAGCAGCTTTAAATCTGAACCATCCATGCGCAGGGTCACTTTCAACACCATTGATCGGGTCATCCTTGTGCCGGTTGAACTGGCCCACCTTCCGAAACCGTCGCTGTGGGTTCTTCTGGCAGCATTTCTGATCTCCGGAATCGGAACCCCTGTTTTTTCCATTTCAGCCGCATGGCTCAGAGGGATCATGCTGACGGTCGCTTACGCCGCCGGAATTTTAGCCGGAGCGGTGGCCACTCCGGCGCTTTTACCCTGGATACCCGGACGATCCTTTGCGCTCAAAGGCGCCATAATTGGTGTTTTGAGCGCAGCCGGGATTGTAGCGCTGTTTCGCAGCGATTTGCAGCTTTTAGACGCTATGGCGCTGATACTTTGGACAACGGCCGTTAGTTCTTACCTCGCGATGAATTTTACCGGGTCAACACCTTTTACTTCGCCTTCGGGGGTTGAAAAAGAAATGCGCAAGGCCATGCCGTTGCAGGCTGCTGCCCTGTTACTGGCAATGGTCGCATGGGTCGCTGCGGCTTTTGTAAGCTAAATGACACTGCCGAGTACGAGGACGACGACGAGGACGAAGTATATCGTCATAATAAATCCTAATCGTCCTCCTACTCGTCCTCGATAACCAAAAATAGGATTGCAACAGATGGAAAATTTCAGATACCTTCCCGGCGTGACAACATTAAGATTGGACGAAGCGGCCTGCGTGGGTTGCGGCATGTGTGAAATCGTATGTCCCCATGGGGTATTTTACCTTGACACCCAAAAAGCCCGAATTCATGATTTAGACGGCTGTATGGAGTGCGGTGCCTGCGCCAAAAACTGCCCCACCGCAGCGATCGCTGTGAGCCCGGGGGTCGGATGTGCCTCCTATATTATTCAAACCTGGATCAAAGGCAAGGATGTCGCGGTCTGCTGCGGCAACTAGATCTCTCACCGCAGAGACGCAAAGTTGGCAGAGATACATTTTTCTTGGTCTGCGCCCTCTGCGTCTGCGGTGAGATAAGCAAACATCTCCTCTGAGCATCACTCTGAAAGCCGATCCCACATAGCCCTGCCCCTGGCCTCTTGAGAATCTTCAACGGATTTCGAAACCGGACTCGATGGCTTGGAATTTCCCCGCAAACGGGCAATGCGTTCTTCCAGCGGTGGATGGGTTGAAAATAAGCTCATTAAACTTCTGCCCGACAACGGATTCACGATAAACATATGCGCCGTCGACGGATTAGCCTGCATCGGCAGCTTTTTTGAATAGCGACCAAGCTTGTCAAGTGCCCGGGCCAATCCTTCCGGTGTTCCCGCGAAACCGGCTCCGGTCGAATCCGCCAAATATTCTCGCGAACGGGATATGGCCATCTGAATAATTATGGCCGCAATTGGCGCCAGAAGTGACATGGCGATCAAACCAATGGCGCCGCCTCCGCCCTCATCGTCACTGCTCCCACCGCCGCCGAAAATTGCCGTCCAGCGTGCCATACTCGCTAAGACCATAATGGCCCCGGCCATGGTTGCCGCGATGCTGCCGATTAAAATATCGCGGTTTTTCACATGCGCCAATTCATGGGCCAGTACGCCGGCCACCTCATTCGGGTCCATTAGATTCAGCAATCCCCGGGTAACCGCCACCACGGCATGTTCCGGGTTGCGGCCGGTGGCAAAGGCGTTCGGCGCTTCATTGGGAATTAGATATAACTTCGGCATCGGAAGACCGGCATTGCGCGAAAGCGTTTGGACCATCTCATAAAGCTCCGGGGCTTGCTGCGCGGTGATTTCCTGTGCGCGGTACATTTTTAATACGATTTTGTCAGAATACCAGTAACTGAAGAAATTCATACCGGCGGCGAGCACAAGTGCAATGATCATCCCCTGTCGGCCGCCGAATAGCTGGCCAATCCACAAAATTAGCGCTGTCATTACAGCCAGCAGGATTGTGGTCCTTATCTGATTGCCCATAATAATTGGTTCCTTTCTCTAATTACTCAATCTTTAATGTAAAAGATAAACCCTCAGACTAGTAATCGCAACCGCCCTGTTTAAAAATCTGGCTAGATTTAGGTTCATTCAGCAAAAAAAGCACCACATCTTGTAGCGCTTAGAAAAGACGACATCAAGTCGTCATTTTGTCCTTTACAATCTAATTTTTAGCGCTATAGTTAACATTATTTATAGAAGTCGACTACCAATAACTAAATGAAATTCAAAAAAATAATTATTATTCTTCAAAGAAACTTATTGTCTACCCGATGTTAATATGTTACAGGCTCACTGGGTCTTGAGGTAGGGGGTAATATGACGCATAGCTAAAAATAGATAATGACCAATTGCGGACTTACACCCGGAGGAAATCTTGATCGAAAATGTGAGATAAGACAATCAGGGGGGTATCTCACTTGTGATCTGGATCAAGTAGAAAAGGATGGAGGACATGGAAACCGCTGGAAAAAAGCTGCAGCTCAGTGGGCCATTGACAGAAACAGAAGCTTCTCAGAAGACCCAACCCCTAAAAAACTTAGGCGCCGATTCACAAATCAGTGTAGCCGAAAGAAATGACCTTTATGAGATTTCTCGCAGAAGCAATGAAGGCAAGGCGCCGGAAGACCAAAAATCAGTCAGTAAAAATCAGCTTGTTAATAAACTTAACTTCATCAATTTTCAAGACAGCACCCTTCTGATTAATTTTAAACACCGCAATTACGATACCCGCCTTACGCTACAGGCCAGACCTCAGCCCTGCATGGGTGACATGATCGATTGCGTATGGGAAAAAGAAGAAGAAGAAGAAGAAAATCTGCAGGCACTCGAATTTTATGAATTTCAAAATATCTTGATCCCGGACAGTCAGAGCCTGATTCAGGTGGAACCCGAACTCATCCGAATGGACAGGGAAACCATCAGCCTGCGCTTACCGGATTATGGCTTTGAAGTCAGTTCGCGAAAGATTATTCGCTACCGCTGTCAAAACGTAAAAGCCCAATTAATTCAAAACAGCACCCTGTTTTCCGGCACCCTTGTGGATTTTAATGCCTTTTCACTTAAACTCGAACTTAAGGCCGCTCCGCCGCAAACTTTTGAATGGATCAATTCGGAATCGCCGGTCAGCCTCATTCTATCGGACCATAAAGAAACCTATTATTCAGGTGAATGTAAAATCATCCGGCAAAGCGCCGGCCGGCAAACCCGTGTCTATATTGTAGAGCCACTCGTTTCTGAAATTCAGCGGTTTAAGCATAAAGAGTTCCGCAACCACCGATATCACCTGACACCGTCTCCGGATGTTCTCTTCAGGCATCCCTTTACCAATAAGATATTTGATTTAAAAGTCGTCGATCTATCGGGAACGGGATTTGCAGTAGAAGAAAATCAAAATAATTCTGTTCTTTTGCCGGGAATGATTTTACCTGATCTGGAGTTAAGCTTCGCCAACAGTTTTAAGATCAAATGTCGCGCTCAAGTTGTTTATCGCAAAAAAATTGAAGCGGAAAAAGCGGAAAATTGGGTTAAATGTGGTGTGGCCCTGTTGGATATCAATATTAAAGACCATGTCAAACTGGTCTCTATCCTACAACAAACCAAAAATGGCAAATCATACTTTTGCAACCGCGTGGACCTCGATGAGCTCTGGAATTTTTTCTTTGAAACGGGGTTCATTTATCCGGATAAGTATAAGCATATCCAGAAAAACAAGCATCAGATCAAAGCGACTTACGAAAAGCTATACAATAATGACTCCAACATTGCCCGGCACTTCATCTACCAGGACAACGGCCGCATCATGGGGCATATGGCCATGCTCCGTTACTATAAGAAAACCTGGTTGATCCATCACCACGCGGCCCGCAAATACGCGCTCAACAAAGCGGGTCTAATCGTGCTGGATCAAATTGGCCGTATGGGCAATAATTCTCACCAGCTCGCTTCTCTCCACATGGATTACTTGATCTGTTATTATCGATCTGAAAATAAATTTCCGAGCCGCGTCTTTGGCGGAGCTGCCAATTCGATCCATAATCCGAAAGGATGCTCCATAGATCCGTTTGCCTATTATCGTCATCAGTGTAATTTGGATTCGGGGCAACACCTGCCGGAATCCTGGCAGGTTAAACCCGCTTCAAGGATTGACCTGCTGGAGCTTGAAAATTTTTACCAGCATGTATCCGGCGGTCTGATGCTGGATGCCACCGATCTGAGACCCAATCATCATCAAATTGATGAGCTTTCCGAAGAATACAAGCGCCTGGACTTGCAGCGCGAACGCTGGCTCTTTGCACTGCGGCAGGAGGATCTACTGAAGGCAATTTTTGTGGTGAATCTCACAGACCTGGGCCTGAATCTTTCGGATCTGACCAATTGTATCAAGGTGTTTGTTATCGACAAAAACGCGCTTTCGGTAAATATTTTAAGCGCCACACTGGATCTGCTGGCCAAAAAATTTAATAAGACAGACTTGCCCGCCCTTCTTTATCCGGCTGCCTATGCCGATGAACAGGCCATTGCCTATGAGAAATGCTATAACCTATGGGCACTGAGTCTGCAGTTCACCGATCAGTATTTCAAGTATATCAATCGGCTTCTGCGCTTTATCTAGAACCGCTCTCAAAAATAGTAGATTACGTCCAAGAGCAAGGCGTGAGCCGACGTAAAAGCGCAGCATACGCTGAGTATGTGAGCATTTTAAGGAGGCTCACAACGCAGCTATTGGGTGTTAGATGCATTTTTGAGAGAGATTCTAGGCAGGCTTGCGGCCCCGGCAGGTTATCAACGGTGTGTAGGTAAATCTTCTAAAGTCCGTAAAAAAGTCCGTAAACTCTTTGAAAAAGCCTTCATACCCGTCTTCGTAATCTTGGAACCGGCATCCGGAATTCTTCGCTGTCATTTCCACTTTCTTTGTCCAGTTTACATAATCAGTCTCTTTTAATTCACCATAAATAAGGTGATGGGGGGTAACATTTACTTCGATGTCCCGATAGTCCAGATCATAAAGGTATGAATAAAGCTTTATGCCCACGTAGGGGTCGAAATTAAACTTATTTTCCATAATCTCCATGAGCTCGATTAAATACTTTTCGAGTCGCTTAGAAAGGCCGAAATGACGCAGACAATTGCAATCCAGGTCAATCAGGCATAAAATTCCGCCGGGTTTGAGGATTTTAGAAATATTTTTTACAATCTCAAAACTATCTCGACGATAGTACTCAAGAACAAAGCGCACCCAGGCTAAGTCGAACTTACCAAGATCATTTAACGGTTCACGGATATCTTTACATACGTATTCGATTCTATCGTGGCTATAATGGCTTTCTGCATAGTTAAGCCGCTGCGGCGACATATCGATCCCGACGGCGGATCCGGTCGGTCCAACGAGTTTGTTCAGCACAAAAGTGGTTTTGCCGGCGCCACAGCCCAAATCAGCAATTCGCATACCCGGCTCAATCCCGGCCCAGAGCGCCTGTTTTTCAACCGCCCCGGTATCGGTTTTCAGATCAAGTCGGAAAGATTCCTCATCGCTTTCCATCAAATATTTGTACCCCTGCTGATTCATAATTCAAGATTCCTCGGTTCAAAATCTTTTGAGATAAATTTAATCCAATTTTCGGTTATGCGTTAACCGGTTTCACGGGGATGCTATTCTGAGTATAAATGCAAAAAAAGTCAACAGCAACAAAACAAAAAACCGACAGGCATTTCAAATTAAAATTTCTCCCGGCAATCATCATCCGGGCGATCTTGACAGTTCGGGATATGGTGAGTACGTTAGCTGAAGTTAAATTTCCGCATCCCTGACAAAGGAGGCAAGCCATGAAAAAGGCCATCAAGTGGGGGTTGATTATTTGTGCCAGCCTGGTCGTGCTTGTTATCGCCGTATTGTTAATCGCTCCGGCATTCATCGACATCCGTGATTACAAGCCGCAACTGGAACAAAAAGTAACTGAAGCCACCGGTCGTCCCTTTTCGGTGGGCGATGACCTGAGCTTATCCCTTTTCCCCTGGGCCGGCATTTCTTTTTCGGATCTACAGTTAGGAAATCCGCCTGGATTTTCCGAAAAAGAGATTGTCACGGTCAAATCATTTGAAGTCCGCGTAAAACTGCTGCCTCTCATTTCTAAAGATATTCAAGTTAAACGATTTATCTTAAACGAGCCCCATATTACGTTGGTGAAGAACAAAAACGGACAGGTTAACTGGGCCCAGCCGGATACTGCCTCCAAAAATACAGCGGGTGAAAAAACAGCCCAAGCGTCTAAATCGCCAGCAGCAGAGGCAGGGCTTCCGATCAAGGACCTGACCGTTGCTGAGTTTTCAATTGAAAATGGATCGATTACCTGGATCGACCACACCGTCGATACCCGCAAAGAAATTACAGCGGTTAATTTGAAATTAAAAGATGTTTCCCTGGAGCGCCCGGTCACACTTTCATTTTCAGCACTTCTTGACAATCAGCCGCTGTCCATTGACGGTACGGTGGGACCGGTCGGTAAAGATTTTAAGCAGGCAGCGATTCCCTTAGACCTTGATATCAAGGCACTCAAAGAGCTGATTCTGAAACTGCATGGCAACGTCAAGAACCCCGCTTCCAAACCGGGCATCGATATGGCAGTCGAGATAAAAGCGTTTTCCCCTCGAAAATTAATGGCGGCCTTGAACCAGGCGTTTCCGGTGGCGACTTCCGATCCCGATGCGTTGGGTCGGGTGGCGCTAAAAGCAAATCTCAAAGGAGATCAAAATAAACTGACGGTGTCGGATGGAATTTTCAACCTGGACGAATCGACGCTCAGATTTTCGCTAAAAGCCTCTGATTTTTCGAGACCCAATCTGGCATTTGATTTGAATCTGGACCAGATCAATTTGGATCGTTATCTTCCGCCCAAATCAGAGCAGCAACCTGCTCCGTCTAAAAAAACGGACCCAAAGAAAGCCACCGATTATGAACCCCTGCGAAAGCTGATTCTGGATGGGCGGATCAAGATCGGCCAGCTGGTTGCCAGCAAAGCGAAAATCAAAGATTTGCTCGTTCAGATCAAGGCCAAAAATGGTATTTTTAACATTGATCCGTTACGGCTCGCGATGTACCAGGGCAACGTGGACGGCAAGGGTAGTTTGAATGTGCAGACCAATACCCCCAGAAGCAGTCTATCCCTCAATGCTGAAAATATCCAGGCCGGCCCATTGCTCAGAGATGTTTTAGAAAAAGATATATTAGAAGGTGTCACCACTGCGCAGCTCAAGCTGGCCGTGACCGGCGATGACGCCGCCATGATAAAGCAAAGCTTGGATGGAACAGGGCAGCTTCGCTTCAATGATGGCGCCATCATCGGAATTGATCTGGCCGGAATGGTTCGCAATGTAAAGTCTGCCTTTGGTTTGGAGCAGAAGCCTGATCAGCGGCCGCGAACCGATTTTGCAGAATTAAACGCGCCCTTCAGCATCACCCAGGGCCTTGTGCATACCCCCCAAACGAGCCTGAAATCACCGCTGCTTCGTGTGACTGCGGCCGGAGATGCCAATCTGGTTAAAGAAACGCTGAACTTTCGGGTGGAACCCAAAGTGGTGGGAACCATCAAAGGACAGGGCGATACAGAACAGCGATCGGGAATCATGGTGCCGGTGCTGGTCTCCGGCACGTTTGCCAAGCCCCAGTTTGCGCCGGATCTCGCCGGCATGGCCAAAAAACAACTGGAACAAACCGTTCTCGGATCCGGGCAAGGCGAGCAAAAACTGGATAAAGAAACGCTTGAGGAGACTGCCAAGGGCGTTTTGAAAGGCATCCTGGGCCAGTAGCAACGATTTTCAATTCCCTGTTTATGGATACCCAATGAAAATTTTACGATCAGACAGGATCATCATATCGGCTTTTCTGCTATTATTCACAATGGCCGGTTGCGCCGGTGTGGGAAAGCGCTTGGAGCCGCCGAGGGTCAAGCTGGCAGACATTCGCCCGGAAGCGTTTAACGTCCTTGAAACTGTTTTTGATGTTCGGCTGCGGGTGTTTAATACCAATGATACCGCTTTGCAAATCAGAGGCGTTGAATGTAAAATCGATCTTAACGGCAAAGAATTTGCCATCGGTGTTTCTGAGTCTGATGTTGAAGTTCCCTCCTATGGCACCGCGCTTTTGCCGCTGAAGGTGTATTCATCGGTACTTGACATCATTAAAAATGCAGCCGGCTTGCCGAGCCAAAATCAACTCGACTACAAAATAAAGGGTAAGCTGCGCCTGGGGGGCAACGCCTTTCCCTCAATTCTTCCATTTGAGTCGGAGGGTCATATCTCTCTGCCGGACATGCCTGATTAAATACACAATACCTGAATTCAAATTTTATTTGCTAAACTTCCGCTACGGATGTTAAGTTCTATGGTATGAAACTTGGAATTATTGGCCTGCCGCGGGCTGGGAAATCAACCCTATTCGACGCTTTAACTAAAACTATCGCCGGTACCGAACACAAAGGCGAAGACCGCATTGCTGCTATCCGCGTTCCGGATGACCGTGTCGATACCCTCAGCCGGATGTTTAAACCCCAAAAAACAATTTATGCCCAGGTGGAATACGTTCTGCCCGGAATTAAAAAAGATCACATATCTGACCCGAGTCGCTGGACATCGATAAGGGATTGTGATGCCCTGCTGCATGTCGTTCGCAATCATGCAGCTTACGGCTTTGAAAAACCAGCACCGGCGGAAGATTTTATCCGGCTGGATCAGGAGTTAATTCTGTCCGATCTGGTAGTGGCCGAAAAACGGATTGAACGCATCGAAGCGGACCACAAAAGGGGCAAAAAAATGGATGCCGAAGAACATGCCCTGTTGCAGGAGTGCCGACAATGCCTTGAAAATGAGACCCCATTGAGAAAAAAAGCGGACTTGGCCT
>JASFPY010000012.1:0-14411 GCA_050115755.1 Desulfobacteraceae bacterium
ATCCGGCAAGCAGACATTGACGAGCTCAATGCGCTTCCCGGAATCACGCGTTCGGCAGCGGAAGCTGTTTACAATTATTTTAATTCCAAATAATAAAAGGTTTCAGGTGTCGGGTGTCAGGTGTCAGGATTACGAACTTGAAAATATTCAGATTTAACAGGTTTCGCTGATGGGCATTTTTTTCTGACACCTGAACACTGACACCTGAAACCTTATCGGAACTAGTAATCCAGCTTTTTGAGAAGCTCTTTGAGCTCCTGAACCGCGGCTGCCGAATTCTGCAACGCTGATTTTTCGTCGTCGGTCAGGGTAATTTCAATAATTTCTTCCACGCCGCCAGCGCCTAATTTTACCGGAACACCGATAAACAGCTCGTTTAAACCGTATTCGCCCTGCAGATACACGGCGCAGGGTAAGATTTTCTTTTTGTCTTTAATAATCGATTCTGCCATTTCAACCGCGGCCGATGCCGGTGCGTAATATGCACTGCCGGTCTTCAGCAGGCTAACAATTTCAGCGCCGCCATTGCGCGTGCGATCGACCAGCGCCTCGATGCGTTCTTTGGGCATCAGTTCGGTAATGGGAATTCCAGCGACTGTGGAATAACGGGGCAGCGGAACCATGGTGTCACCGTGTCCACCAAGAACAAAGGCGTGCGTGTTTTCAACAGAAACGTTCAGCTCCATTGAAATAAACGCCCGAAATCGGGCCGAATCCAAAACACCGGCCATACCGATCACCCGTTCTTTGGGAAAACCGCTAACCTCGCGGGCCACATGGCACATGGCATCCAGCGGATTGCTGACGATAATGAGAATAGCATCCGGCGATAAAGCCGCAACTTGCTCGGTTACGGCTTTGACAATACCGGCATTGGTACTGATAAGATCATCGCGGCTCATTCCCGGTTTTCGCGGAATGCCTGCGGTAATAATAACGATGTCGGATCCTGCGGAGGCGCCATAATCATTGGCGCCGATCAGGTGGGCATCATGTTTTTCAACCGGTGCCGCTTCAGTCAGATCCAGGGCCTTGCCCTGGGGAACGCCTTCAATAATGTCGATCAAGACCACATCGCAGAGTTCTTTTTCTGCCAGTCGTTGTGCGACGGTAGCGCCCACATTACCGGCTCCGATAACGGTTATTTTCTTGTCCATGGGATGCTCCTTCCATTAACAATCTGATGGGTTACGGAAAAAATAGTCTGATGTAAACGTGCCGCATGATGCAAAAAAGGCACGATGGTTACCATAAATTCGCATATTGTCAACCGATTTATCTGGTTCTCAAATGTTGACAGGAAGCACAAAAATAGGATAAATTATAATTACTTCGCATAAATCCGGGCTTTTTTTAGGTTGACAAAATAGCCTTTTTTAATAGAAACGCGTGGTCGCTGGTTGTCAGGAGCTGGCCGATTTTTTTTTGTGGTTTGACGTTGCTAACTATTCTATATCTAAAGAAAATGTGGTTTTGATCCGATAATAGTATTGAAGTGCTCAATATTTTCAGGATCCAGAGTGTTCTATTTATGGCTATTGTTAATCTAAAAAAAAGACAGATTGAATGCAAAATCGTATACTACGGCCCAGGGCGTTGTGGTAAGACAACAAATCTGGAGTATATCCATAAGAGTTTTAAAAATCAAGTGATGGGAGAAATGGTCTCTATCAACACCGATGGGGACCGCACGCTTTTTTTTGATTTTTTACCGTTAAACCTGGGTAAAGTAAAAGGGTGTGACCTTCGTGTTCAATTATACACCGTTCCGGGACAGGTGCGTTACAGCTCTACCCGCAAGCTGGTGTTGCGGGGGGCCGATGGTGTTATCTTTGTAGCCGATTCGCTGGAAGTCCGGCGGGAAAAAAATATGATGGCTCTCAAAGACCTGGCGCAAAACCTTAAAGATTATGGCCTCAGCATTTTCAAAGTACCGTTGGTCATGCAATACAACAAGAGAGATCTTGCCGCAGGGAATATTTCCATCATGGATCTTAAGAAAATGGAGCATGATCTCAATCGACAGTTGAAGGTGCCTTCTTTTCCCGGCGCTGCATTAAAAGGAGAGGGCGTCGGCAAAACGCTGCATGCCTGCCTGAAGCTTGTAATGCAATCGGTCCAAAACGAATTTACTTAAGTCGTCTTTCAATTTATGGATAATACGGCGTCGCTATCAGGAAGCTTGAATTTTCTGAATTTAGGCGAATTATTAAACTTGCTTGGCACTAACGGCAGCTCCGGTGTACTGCACATCAAAAGTAATTATTCGTCAACCCCGGGACTGGTTTATCTGGATAAAGGAAATCCGATAAATGCGGTTAACGGTTCGTTTACCGGACTGGATGCCATTTTTTCCCTGTTTGGTTGGACCGATGGCCATTTTGAGTTCGTCCAGGAAAATGTCAGCTGCGAGAAAGAGATTACCAAAAGTCGCATGGAAATTATTCTGGACGGGCTTCGATTACTAGACGAGGGTAAAATCAAAAAGTTGGGACCCGCCACAGCAGCCAAAAGCGCGCCCGAAACTCAAACCGTATCCGGTAAACTCCCTTTAATCAAAGGACCCCTGGTCGATTATTCATATGTTGTGGACGAAGAAGGATTTTATGACGGTGATGAGATCGTTCAGGAGGGCAACCATGGTGATTGGATATGGGTGATCTTAGAGGGTACTGCTGAGTTCGTTAAACAGGCCGGCAGCGGTTCGATTGAAATATTAAGGGTTGGCGATGGTGCATTTTTGGGCAGTGTTGCTGCTCTAATTTCCGAGGGCAGAGTGCGCAATGCAACCATCAGAGCTGTCGGCAACGTGCAATTGGGAATGCTTGATTCACAGCTGCTGGCCAATGAACTCGCTAATGTTTCCGCAGAGTTCAAAAACCTGTTAATCAGCATCGACTCACGCCTGAGACAGGTTATCGATATGGCTGCTGCCTTTAAAAATAATAATAACCATTTCGATAAGTTAATTAAAAGCAAAAAACAGCTCATCAAACAGGGCCAGAAAGAAGAACGCCTGTTCACCATTAAGGGTGGGGAGGCGATTATTACCCGACAAACCGAAAACGGGTTTGTCCCGCTGGTGCGGCTGAAAAAGGGGGATTTTTTCGGAAAAATTCCCTTTTTGGATATGGGCCACGAACCCTATTCCGCCGCCGTATTCGCATCGCAAGATCTCAAGTTAGCGGCTGCTGACACCGAAAAGCTGAAGTCGGAACATGATGGGCTGTCTTCCACCCTGAAGAATATCATTGAACATCTGGCGAATTCAGTTTCGGTAACGACTGTGGTTACCTGTGATTTTAGGAAAAAGCAGGCATAAAAAAAGTGCCGGGTTAAAACGAAAACTGCTAAACCGACGTGAGGACAATGGCTACCAAAGAGAAAAGAAAACATGCTCGAATCGAATCACTGAACCTTTCATACGTATGCCTGGATGAAAACAACCAAATTATCAAGCAAGGGATGGGAAGGTCTCTTAATGTGTCCGAATCCGGAATCTTGCTGGAAACCCATTTTCCCATCGATGATCAGCATATCGTCACGCTGACAATCGGATTGGAAGAGGATCTGGTCGATATAAAAGGTCGTCCAGTCCATAGCCGCAAAAATGACGCGGGAAAGTATGAAGTGGGTATCGAGTTTCTCAAATCCGATGAAAAAACCCGAAAATCCCTCAAAAAATTCATCGATAGCAGTCAGAAAAAAAGCAAAAACGCTTAAAATCAAAAAAAACTCTGCTAAACAGCTCCTGCCTCTTGATTTTCACCCCATAATATCCCATATAAATACGTTCAAGTCTCGTCCTTGTGCTGCCATCTCGGATTTCAATCAATTTCAGGCCGGTGCTGGAAATTGAATGCATTATTGAGGATAATTATACAATTCAATGTGACAGAGAAAGGTAAATATTATGACTAAAACCGTCAGCGAGACCGACTTTGCAGACTTGAAACTTTTGAAACGCGGTAAAGTCCGGGATGTTTATGATCTGGGGGAGCATCTTTTGATGATCGCAACAGACCGCATTTCTGCATTTGATGTGATTATGCCGAACCCCGTTCCCGACAAGGGAATTATCTTAACCCGGATCTCATTGTTCTGGTTTGATATCATGCAGCCGCTGATTGAGAATCATGTTGTCGCCAGCGATGTGAAAGACTACCCGGAGATTTGCCAGCCTTATGCAGACGCTTTGCAGGGTCGAAGCATGCTGGTCAAAAAGGCACAACCGCTGCCGGTTGAATGCATCGTCAGAGGCTATATTTCAGGCTCGGGTTGGAAAGAATATACTGATTCGGGCCGCATTTGCGGTATCCCATTACCTGAAAGATTGAAGGAATCCCAGCAATTACCGGAACCGATCTTCACACCGTCGACCAAGGCTGAGCAGGGTGAACACGATATCAATATTGATTTTAAAGAAACCGCAAATCTCATCGGCAAAGCAAAAGCGGAAAAGATCCGGGACCTCAGTGTGGCAATTTACAAAAAAGGAGCCGATCTGGCGGATCAAAAGGGAATTATCATTGCGGATACCAAATTTGAATTCGGCTCAGTTGGCGACGACATTATTTTGATCGATGAAATTTTAACACCGGACTCATCGCGTTTCTGGCCCAAGGAGAGCTATAGCCCGGGTGGGCCTCAAAAAAGTTATGACAAGCAGTATCTTCGCGATTATCTGAATACCTTAGATTGGGACAAAAAAGCACCCGGCCCCGCTTTACCCGATGACGTGATCGCAAAGACCCGCCAGAAATATCTGGATGCGTTAATCCAACTTAGCGGCAGCAGCCATGGACTCTAATTTGTCTGATGATCGGAATATCTCCCGGGACACACCGCCCGATCATAAGCTCCATTACCAATCGATTTCAACGGCCGACATTGATACCGCAAACCTGACTTTTCGCATCACAACCGCCAGCGACATGGAAGACCTGCTGGGCTCGATTCAGAAAATTGGATTGATACAGCCACCGGTGTTGATGGCGAAACCATCAGGATATGCCATTGTTTGCGGGTTTCGTCGGATTTCCGCATGCCTCAAATTAGGCTGGCCCCGGCTAACAGCCCGGGTTTTGGAAAAAAACTTTAATCGCTTCAAAGCCGCTCAGATGTCAATTGCCGACAATGCGCTTCAGAGATCACTCAATCTGGTGGAGACATCCCGGGCCCTAAATCTGCTGGACGATTTTGGTCCGGACAATCAGCAGCGCAGAGAAGCAGCCGAGGCACTGGGTTTGCCGGTTAATCGGTCTGTGGTTCCGGCGATAAAAAAAGTTTGCCGGCTACCGTTGCCGATTCAAGAAGGCATCCTCAAAGAAACCATTAATCTGCCGATGGCGCTGGAATTGAGCGAGTTGGAGCCTTCAGTTGCCGAGGGCCTGGCCCGACTATTCGATCAGCTTAAACTAGGTTTGAACAAACAAAGAGAATTGCTTTTGCTGCTCAAAGAAATTGCCGAGCGGGAAGACACCGCCATCCCGCAACTGATTGCGGAAAAACCTTTGCAGGAAATTCTTAAAGCCGCTGAAATGGACAGAGCGGTTAAACGACAAAAAGTTCGATCGTATCTTAGACGGCGACGATTTCCCGCCATTTCGCAGGCTGAAACAGATTATCGCAAATGGGTCGGACAGCTTAAATTGGGAGCGCATATCAACCTGATTCCGCCCAAAGATTTTGAAGGAGACACGTTCAGCATGACCCTGCGTTTTAATAATCGCCAGGACCTCGCCGATCTGAATAAAAAAATTGAAAAAATAATTCAACACCCCGCGCTTGGAAAAATCCTCGACTGATCAGGTTAGTTCGCTTCGCTCACAATTGGAATGATGAAACAGCTGCATGATTTCAATATATTATAGAAATTTCGAGATGTTTTAATGAGAATCTCAAAGCTTTTTATCGACCGGCAAGTTGCCGATCACCCCATGGCCCGATCCATCCAGGCGCGCCTGAAACTGCCTTGCGAGACAGTCAGAAGCGCGCAGCAGGTTTACCAGGCCGTCTTATCAGCTCCGGACCCGGTGCAGCAGGGCAAGGAAACCCTCTATCTGACCCGCAATCGCGGCGCTTTTTTAAAAAAGTGCCCGGGAACCCGTTATTATACTTGCTGCGACTATCAGATTCTGCACATTGGCACGTTCTGCCATATGGATTGCACCTATTGTGTTTTACAGACCTACTTTCACCCGCCCATTCTCCAGTATTTTGTAAACCATGAAGATTTAATGGCCGAATTGAATACGGTTTTGAAAAAATCGCAAAAAAAAATTCGTCGCATCGGTACCGGTGAGTTTACCGACAGTTTGATATGGGAGTCATGGACCGATATCTCGCAGCTGCTGGTGCGGCGCTTTGCCCATCAGAAACATGCGGTCCTCGAATTGAAAACAAAAACAACCGCTATCGAGCAACTGCAAAACCTGAATCATAACCGTAAGACAATTGCTGCCTGGTCCTTAAATACCAACCATATTATCCATACGCAAGAACGCGCAACAGCGAGTCTGGCCGCCAGACTCAAGGCCGCCGCCAGCTGTGAAGCCTGGGGATATCCGCTGGCTTTTCATTTTGATCCGCTGATCCTTTATGATGGCTGCCAAGACGATTACATCCGGGTCATCGAGAACCTGTATTCCCATGTTTCGGCCGATAACATTGTCTGGATCAGCCTGGGCACGCTGCGGTTTCCGCCATCGATTAAAACTGTGATTCAGAAGCGGTTTCCGGACTCTAAGATCATATATGAAGAATTCATCAAGGGTCCGGACGGCAAAATGCGCTATTTCAAGCCGCTGCGAATCAACCTGTATCGCAAAATCGTCGCATGCATCCGGGACCATGCGCCGGATTCAGTCATTTACCTGTGCATGGAGGATGACGAGGTCTGGCGAAAATCACTGGGTTTTATACCCGATGATGCCGGCGGGCTGCCGCACATGCTGGATCAAAGTGCTGTAAGGCACTGTCAACTGGAGCCCGGCGGATAGTTATCTTCTTGGAAATGACTACTGCTGTCAAATTGGTATCAGAGATATTATTGGACAGTAGCCGAGGACGAGGACGAGAACGAGAACGAGGACAAGTAAAATGCGAAGAATCAAATAGCGTCCGCCTACTCGTCCTCGTCCTCGAGAACTGGTTGAAGCTTAAAACCTTTTGCGACCTGTTTCCAGAAGAATTTGTGAAAAAATTCATAACGATAACAGTGGCCTGTTTAGTATTTCTTTTGTTTCAGCAGACAAGTTGGGCTGATAGCTGGAAACGGGTAAAATGGGTCATAGACGGAGACACGGTCGTTCTGGTTGATGGGCAAAAGGTGCGCTATATCGGCATCAACGCTCCTGAACTGGCACACGAGGATCATAAGGCCGAACCATACGGAAATGCGTCTAAACGATTTAATGCCTTGCTGGTGAATGGTAAAACCGTGAGGCTGGAGTTTGACAAAGAGCGCTTTGATCGCTATCACCGGCTGCTCGCCTATGTCTTTCTGAAAAATGCCACCTTTGTCAACGCCGAAATGCTCACAAACGGTTACGCCTATTTTTTGCGAAAGCGGCCCAACTTGAAATACGATTCGATCCTGCTGCAGTCACAGCGGTCGGCCATGTCAGCTAAAAGGGGGATCTGGCAAAATTGGGAGGAGAAAAAATACACAGTGGTGGGCAACAAAAACTCATTTCGCTTCCATCTGCCGACATGTCCGTATGGCAGGAAAATTAAACCCCGGAACCGGATTGTCTTTCAGAAAAAATGGGATGCATACTGGGCGGGCTATGCGCCGGGGAAGAGGTGCATGCCGGTTTTTACAATACCACGAGATTAATTTAGCTGCCCGTTCCTTGTGCCGCGTCTCACATGATCAGGTGCCAATCGGCTGATTTAAAGGTTCAGCGGTTAGATAAAGCATAAAGAATATAAGGGTAATGTTGAAAAAGCCGTCTGTGCAACCATTGAACCTCTGAACCCTGAACCCCTGAACCTACTTATTCCTTGGCCCGCTTGGCCTCTTCGATGATTTTTTCTGCGATCTGGGCAGGGACCTCATCGTAATGGGAGAATTCCATCGTAAATATCCCGCGACCGCCGGTCATGGAACGCAGGTCCGAGGCATAGCTCAAGAATTCCGCCATGGGCACCTGGGCATTAATCACCTGATTTTTCCCGGCACTATCCATTCCCAGCACTTTACCGCGCCGGCCGTTGAGATCCCCCATGATATCGCCCATGTATTCTTCCGGCGTGATAACCGTCACTTTCATAATCGGCTCGAGCAATCCCGGCGAGGCGCCTTCAACCGCTTTTTTAAATGCCAGGGAGCCCGCAATCTTAAATGCCATCTCAGAAGAGTCCACGGCGTGGTAAGATCCGTCATCTAGAATTATTTTGAAGTCGACGGTGGGAAAGCCGGCCAGCACGCCTTTCTGGCTGGCTTCTACAATGCCTTTTTCAACGGCTGGTATATATGTTTTGGGAATAGCGCCGCCAACAATGGAATCAACGAATTCAAACCCTTGTCCGCGCGGCAGGGGTTCGATTTGAATCCAGCAGTCACCGAATTGACCGTGGCCGCCGGTTTGTTTCTTATGCTTGCCCTGGACCCGGGTTTTACCTTTAATGGTTTCCCGGTAAGGGACCTTTGGTGTATTCAATTGAGCTTCAACATTGAATTTTCGCTTCAGTTTTTCCAGAATGGTCTCAACATGGATCTGCCCCAGCCCGGATAAAAGAATTTCTTTTGTTTCGGCCACCCGCTCCAATTTCACAGAAGGATCCTCATCCAATAGTTTGGAGAGCGAAATAAAAATTTTGTCTTCTTCGCCTTTGGATTTTGCGGTCAGGGCAAATGAGATCAGGCTCGGAAGGGGCTCGGCACATGAAAATTTTATTTTAGCAGCTTCATCGCAGAGGGTATCTCCGGTCCGGGTTTCCTTGAGTTTTGCCACAGCAACGATTGAGCCAGGACCGGCCTCTGTCGCTGTTTTTTGTTCTTTGCCGGCGATGGTTAACAACTGCGTAAATCGCTCTCTGGTATCCTTATTGGGATTGTAAAAGTTACCATCACTGCCCAGCTTTCCGGAAACCACCCGAAAGATGTTCAACCGGCCAGCATAGGGATCTGCAACGGTTTTCACAACAAACCCGGAAAAAGGTTCATTTTCATCCGGCGCCCGTTCAATTTCATCGTCGCCGGAAGGATCCACGCCGGTTATGGCGCCGCGATCGATCGGGGAGGGCATGCTGGTGGTTACAAAGTCCATTAAAAGGTCAATGCCGATGTTTTTGATAGCCGATCCGCACACCACCGGCACAAAGGTATGCGACAGGGTGCCGCTGCGCAGGGCAGCGTTTAGATCCTCGTCAGATAGTGCTTCGCCTTCGAGATAGCGTTCAATCAATGCATCGTCGGCTTCGGCGATATTTTCAATCAGGGTCTCTCTTTCATTTTCGACCAGATCCTGCATCTCCGCAGGGATGTCTTCTTTTTGGGCCTTGCCATCCGCATCATACACGTAGGCTTGATTTCGGATCAAATCCACAACACCTCTAAATTCAGCTTCCGCGCCGATGGGAAGTTGCATGATAATCGGTTTGGGTTCAAAGCTGACTTTTGCATCTTCAAAGGTTCGATTAAAATCCGCCCGTTCGCGGTCCAGCCTGTTGATGAAAATCACGCAGGGCTGTTTAAACTCTTTGGCAAATTCCCATGCCAGTTCGGTTTGAACCTTGACGCCGTCAACAGCATCAATGACGACAACCACGCCGTCAGCCGCCTGCATGCTGCTTTTGGTATCGGAGAAAAAATTCTGGTCGCCGGGGGTATCGATTATATTTACAGTATAGTTTTTCCAGCTTAATTGATGAAATCCGCTGCTGATACTGGATCTGCGCTTGAGCTCTTCGGGCTCGAAATCCATGGCTGCATTGCCTTCGTCTACCTTGCCAAATCGTTTAATTGTGCCGGATTTGTAAAGCATGGCCTCCGCCAGAGATGTCTTGCCGGCGCCCCCATGACCAATAAGTGCGATGTTTCTAATACGCTCCACCTTTTCGCTCATTTAGATACCTCTTTCCCTTCGGTTTTTTGACGAATAAATTTTTAAACGTGATTGTGTATCTGTTTCATTGAAAAAAATCAAGCCTAAAATAGCGATCGCTTTCGCAAGCAATCCTTCATGTCGACGATTACTGACGGTTTAATAAAATGAAAAATTCGCGATTGCCTTTGGGGCCCAGCAGGGGTGACGCATAAACCGATTGAGGTAACAGCCGGATGGTGCGGAAAAAGTCGGATAATTCTGTGATGACCTCCTGATGTTTTTGCGGCTCCTTCACAACGCCGCCTTTTCCGACCTGACCTTTGCCGACTTCAAACTGGGGTTTTATGAGCGCCAGAATTGAGGCCTCGATTTTCATGAATCGAATCACAGCCGGAACGACAATTTTGAGAGAAATAAAGGAAACATCGATGGTAATCAGGTCCACCGGCTCCGGGATGGCATCATCTGGCATATAACGCACATTTGTTCGCTCAATAACGATGACCCGCTGATTCCGGCGAATTTCCCAGGCAAGTTGTCCGTATCCGACATCCACCGCATAAACGCGCGCGGCACCGTGCTGCAAAAGACAATCCGTAAAGCCCCCTGTTGAAGCGCCGACGTCGATGCATACCGCACCGGATACATCCAACGGCAAATTCTGCAGAGCGGCCTCGAGTTTGAGCCCGCCTCTGCTCACATAAGGGTTGTCGTCGCCTTTAAATTCAACTCTATCTTCCCATGAAATAAGAAAGCCCGGTTTGTCGACGGGCTGATCATTGACCAGCACCCGTCCGGCCATGATCATGGCTCTGGCCCGTTGACGACTTTTGATCAGCCCCTTTTCAACAATGATTAAATCGAGTCGGTGTTTTTTTCGGGACACTTGATTTGATAGTAAGAATGGTGATTGATTCGAATTTCAGACGGCCTGGCTGCTTGGCCATTTATCCATGGACCTGCCAGAAGCGTTCATCAGGCGCTTTGCGCTCTGTACAATGGCTTCGGCATCAATCCCGTATTTGGATCGCAGAAGCGCTTGAGAACCATGCTCGACAAATGTATCCGCAACACCGATACGTTCCAGTTGATAACCGATGATTCCGGCGTCATTGAATGCCTCTAAAACGGCACTGCCGAATCCGCCCTGGCGAACATTTTCCTCAACGGTAATGATACGCGAAATTCTGTTAGCCAGAGAGCAGATGAGTTCGACATCCAGAGGCTTTACAAACCGGCAGTTGACAACAGTCGCGGATATGCCCAGCCGGGCCAATTCTGATTGAGCCTCAAGTGCATCGCAGACCGGCCGACCAATCGCAAGGATCAAAATATCTTCGCCTTCCTTTAAAATTTGTGCCTTGCCGATGGTAAGCGGCTGGATGTCTTTTTCAAGAATCGCACCGGTGCCGGCCCCACGGGGGTATCGCATGGCAATCGGCCCGTTATGTTCCAGGGCGGTAACCAGCATGCGACGCAGTTCATTTTCATCTTTAGGTGCCATAACCACCATGTTGGGCAAATTGCGCAGATAGCAAAGGTCAAAAAGGCCGTGATGGGTGGATCCGTCTTCACCGACGATACCACCGCGGTCGATGGCAAAAACCACATGCAGGGACTCGAGGCAGACATCGTGCAAAATTTGATCATATGCGCGCTGTAAAAAGGTCGAGTAAATGGCAACCACCGGCTTCATGTTTTCAGTGGCCAGACCGGCGGCAAAGGTCACCCCGTGCTGTTCCGCAATTCCCACATCAAAAAATCTCTCCGGAAACAGCTCTGAAAATTGCGCCAGGCCGGTACCCTCAGGCATCGCAGCCGTTACGGCAATGATTTCAGGATCCGCTTTTGCCAGTTGAATCATGGTATCGCCAAACACCTGGGTATAAGACGGATTCGGGTTCTTTTTATCCAGACAGTTGCCGGTTTCGACTTCAAACTGGGTGCACCCGTGAAAATAAACCGGATTATCTTCAGCCGGTGGATATCCTTTGCCCTTCTGGGTGGAGACATGCAAAAGCACCGGTTCATTCAGATATTTTATGTTATTGAGTATATCAATTAAATGGTTCAATTTGTGCCCATTAATGGGGCCATAGTACTCAAAATTAAAAGCTTCAAACAGCATCCCCGGGGTCACGAAAGTTTTCAGGCTATCTTCGGTTCTTTTGGCCAGCTGATAAATGTCATCGCCAAATTTGGGCAGCGATTTTAAAAATTCGCCCATTTCTTTTCGGAGCTCCTGTATTCTTTTTCCGGAAAACTTGCGGCTCAGAAAAGAGGAGAGGGCGCCGACATTGGGGGAAATTGACATTTCGTTGTCATTGAGAATTACGATCAGGTTTTTGTCTTTATGCGTGTCGCCGGCCTGGTTAAGACCCTCATAAGCGATTCCGGCGGTCATTGAGCCGTCACCGATAACGGCAATCACTTTGGCATCCTCATCCTTTATATCTTTGGCACAGGCGATGCCAAGGCTGGCGGATACGGACGTGCTGCTATGCCCCGTTGAAAAGGCATCATATGGGCTTTCGCTGCGGCGGGTAAAGCCGGAAATCCCCTTGAACTGGCGCAGGGTATGAAATTGCTCCCGACGACCGGTAAGCAGTTTATGCGCATAGGCCTGATGCCCAACATCCCAGATGACTTTATCCCGCGGGGTGTCGAAAACGTAATGGATCGCGATTGCCAGCTCGACGGCTCCCAGACTGGGTGCCAGATGGCCGCCGGTTTGGGATACCACATCAACGATGACCCGGCGGATTTCTTCGGCCAGTTCGGGAAGGTCGTCTCGCGAAATTTCTTTTAAATCTGCCGGTGAATTAATTTTATCCAGTAAAGCCAATTTACGGTCGCTCCCCTTTTTATTATACACCCAATTTTTTATTTTTCCACCATTCCATTATTCCATGGGTTATTCCGCAACAAACGCCATCGTTTCGTGAAGCAATCAAAGCCTGGCGATCGGAGCAAGCAGTGTTTATTTTTTTCTATCGACGATGTACCTTGCTATGGCACGCAAAGGCTCGGCCTTCTGATCAAAAGATTCAAGCGCCTGTATAGCGTTTTCGATTAGATTTGCGGCATATATTTTAGATTCTTCAAGACCCAGCAGGGAAGGGTAGGTGCTTTTATGACGGAGTTGGTCGGTTCCCACCGCTTTTCCCATTATGGCCGGATCGCCTTCGACATTTAAGATATCATCGGTTACCTGAAAGGCAAGGCCAATATTCCGGGCATAGCTTTCAAGCGGTTGAATCTGGCTGGCGTTTACACCGATGAGCTCGGCGCCGCACCGCAATGACACTTCGATCAGGGCGCCGGTTTTCAAGCGGTGCATGGATTTCAATTCATTCAATGTCAGCCGGCTTCCTTCCGAACCCATATCCAGCATCTGTCCCTGAATCATTCCACAATAGCCGGCGGCTTTTGAAATCAGCTGAATGGCGCGCAACCATTTCACGGCCTGCTGCGCGTTGTCGGATTCGACGGATGACAGTGTTTGAAAAGCCAGTGTCAGCAGTGCATCTCCGGCAAGAATTGCTGTGGCCTCATCAAAGGCTTTGTGGCAGGTGGGCTGGCCTCTGCGCATCGCATCATCATCCATGGCCGGAAGGTCATCGTGGATTAAAGAGTACGTATGAATCATTTCAAGAGCGCAGGCCGCCGGCAAAACATCTTCCAGTCTACCGCCAACAGCCTCGGCAGCGGCCACACAAAGCACAGATCGAAACCGTTTACCCCCGGCCATCAGAGAGTAAGTCATGGCCTGCAGCAGGCGGTCCGGAGGCCCGGATGTTTTTAAAATAGATTCAAGGGCCGCATTTATGCGTTCAATCTTCTCAGCAAGGTAAACGTTCAAATCAAACATAATACCCTAATCATCATCGGTTTCGTCTTCAGCGTTAAACGGCTTTTCAATCATCTGACCGTCGGCGTTCTTCAGCAAAATTGAAATTTTCTTTTCTGTTTCGTCCAGTTTTTCGGAGCATAATTTTGTCAGCTTAATGCCTTCTTCAAACTTTTTAATTGCCTTTTCCAGAGGCATATCGCCGTCTTCGAGTTCCTGGACAATTTGCTCAAGCTGTTTCATTGATTGTTCAAATGTTTTCTGGGCCATTTTCAGATTTTCCTTTTACCCGGCAGGTTAGAGTGCCTTTTGCAACCATTACTTCAAGATCTTGCCCGATGGAAACCGTCCTGGGATCAATAACCAGATTTAAATCAGGAATTGTGCGGGTGATGCTGTAACCCCGTTTTAAAATGGCAATCGGGCTGAGTATTTGCAGCTGAACGCTCAACTCCCGCAATTCCGCCGCCTTTTTATCATAAATTTTATTAATAGATTTTAAGAGT
>JASFPY010000013.1:0-13589 GCA_050115755.1 Desulfobacteraceae bacterium
AACGGCAAATGATACCGCCGCCAGTATACCGGCTGCGATACCCGCCCGATTCAGTGTAAAAAGCTCAAGATTATATGCGCCGACCACCAGATAGCACCCCAGCAGTGTGCCGAAGATGGCCAGCACACTGTTAAATCGCAGCTTATGGCGCAGAATCAAAACCACATACAAAGCGACAAATACAGGACCGGTGTAATGAAGCAAAATGGCGGCGGCCACATTGATTTTGCTGATGGCCAGCAAATAAAAAAACTGCGCAGAACCGATACCGAATACTCCCAGGCCGGCAAAGTAAGCAAGATTTTTAGGGGCGATTTTAAGCAGAGCCGGATTTTTCAGGCCCAGCCATATCAGCAGGCCGGCAAATGCCAGCGAGGTTCTCATTTGAATCAGCTGAAAAGCCGTGACGCCGTCATTAAAGAGATACTTTGCCGAAGTCCCCGATACGGCGAACAAAATGGCTGCCAGCGAAACATAAATGTAGCCGAGCCTGGCCTGTTGCAGATCGTTTCTGTTCACTTTGTCCATCAAGCATTCCAAATTCAGTCGAAAGTACAGATATTACTACCGGCAATCGTCACGTCAAGCAAATCCTAAATTTCATAAAAATAGACGTGAAGTACCGCATTGAAGCGGGGAAGACGTTTAGATATGAATATTAGGAACGCGGTCAGCCAGGCAGTTCCGTCCCCTGGTTCATGATTGCCAGGTATCCGGTATAGCTGAAACCGATAAGTCGTGAGAGACGATGATGTTAAATTAGGGCAGTTCACTGCGCCTGCCAGGCCATGCCGCAAAAGGACACGTCATGACTCCAGGAGGACAACTCATGCCATAAAACGACACGTCATGGCTGATCACGACAAATTAATCATCGGAATCGTTCGGCCAGTTTCTGGCCTAGCCGAACGGCTTCTTTCACAAGTACATCAAAATCATCCTGCACACTGCGATGATTTGCTATCGCCACACGCAGACAGTACCGGCCGTGTAAGGTCGTATACGATGGTGCACAGATCCCCTGCTCCTGTAATTGGATAAGAATTTCTTTGTTTAGCGCGTTGAGTGTCCCATCATCCAGCCCGCCTGGATTAAAGCGAAAACAAACAATATCCAAACCGATCGGAGTCAGCATTTCCATATCCTGTTCTTTTTCAATCAGCCGGCCAAGATAATGTGCTTGTTCGACGTTACGCGCCATCATCCGGCCAAACCGATCAAGGCCGTGTTCTTTAATTGACATCCACACCTTCAGCGCGCGGAACTGGCGTGACAGTTGCAGACCATAGTCACTGAACCAGAGGCGGCCGGCTGCCAGTCCGCGCGTGTCATGCTCCAGATATGCCGGTGTAAGTGAAAACGTCTTTCGATGGGCCTCATCATGCCGCACAAGCACGCAACCGGCCTCGAAAGGAATGTGCATCCATTTGTGAAGATCGAGGGCAACCGAATCCGCTCTTTCAATACCGGAGAGTTGCGCTTTCACATTCTCGGCGAGCACCGCGACTGCGCCGATTGCGCCATCCACATGAAACCACAACCCCTCACGTTCGCATAAGTCGGCCAACGCCTTCAAATCGTCAATTGCTCCTGTATTTATGGTACCTGCGCTTCCAATGACGCAAATTGGCTGAAGGCCTGTTTCACGGTCTGCCGCTATGGCCGCCTCAAGCGCTTTAATGTCGACAGTGAAATCATCATTGACTGACACCTTTCGCAGACTATTGCTGCCCAAACCAAGCAGTTCAACCGCTTTCTGGATACAACTATGTATTTCAGTGGATGCATACACCATCAATTGTTTGGGAGCCGCCTGCATACCAAGCTCTCGAACATCAAATCCGCTTTTGCTATTTCTTGCAACTGCGAGACCGACAAAGTTGGCCATTGAACCGCCGCTAACAAGTAAGCCGCTGGAATTCAAGGGAATATCAAGTATTTCCTTCATCCAGTTGACTACCTGTCCTTCAACCAGATTGGCCACGTGATTACCCCCACCAAGATTGGGGTTCATGATCGAAGCTAAGAAATCAGCAAGGGCTCCAAGCACTGTTCCGTTACCCATATACCAGGCCCAGAAGCGAGGATGAATATTGCCCATCGGATATGGAAGCACGGTCTCCAGAAATTCCTTATACACCGCATCTGCGCCGGCGGGCTTGTGAGGGACAGGCGAATCAAATCGTGTGGCGACATTCTCCGGTACGGGTTGCCAGACAGGGCGTTTGCCAACCGTTTCGAGATAGGTAATGGCATCATCAACAATTCGGTGGGATAGCGCTCGCATCTCATCCCAGTCTACCGGATCAAGAGTTTCGAAGTCTTTTTCTGTATTCATCAAACTTTACTCCTATTTTTCTGTAGGGTGACAGCCACAATATCAGTCAGCATTTGCGCATCGAACATACGTGCCCTCCATTAACCGAGATTTACAACCCGGCGCCAGTATAGTCAACCGCCACAACCAAAACCACCCGATTCTTGCGCTTTCCAGCCGACGCCCGATACCCGTTTTCTAAAAGTAGGGCAGGCCACGGCCCGACTGAGCTTGCCGAAGTCCGTGCCTGCCTTTCCACCTTTTACTGAAAATGAATCTGCGGAATCTGCGGACTGCTTAAACGATCAGCCATGGGCTACGTGCCGGTGCCCCGCGCACAGCGCTGATTATGGCCGGCAGACCCGACGGCCGACGCGCGACGCCTGTTTTTGATTATTTCACCCAATTATCGATTTGGAGATTTGGAATGCGGCTGAATTCCTTTTCATTGTTGGTGACCAGTATGCAGCCAATTGAAAGGACGTGCGCGGCGATTAACATATCAAGGGAACCGATGGGCGTACCCTTTGTTTCTAAAAAGGCGCGAAGCGGGCCGTATTGGTGCGCAGCTTCATCGCCATAAGACAATATTTCCATCGGGGCCAGGAATTGAGCGAGGGCAATTTGGTTCTGTTCGGGTTTTGCGCTTTTTGCAACGCCGTATTCAAGCTCGCTCAAGGTAATTGAGGAGATACCGATCTGCGAAATTCGGCTCTGCCGGAGCCGCTCTATTACAGCCGCCGGTTTTCTTTTGATGAGATAGATACAGATGTTTGTATCGAGCACGTATTCAATCATAAGGGTTCCCGAACATCCTGCGGCGGTTGATCTCTGCTTTCCATATAGTCATCGGTAAATTGATCGAGACTGCTTGCCAAAGATGCCCAGGGATCGTCTTTCGGAAAAAGGATGACAATATTTCCGATTTTATTAATAAAAACATCATGTTGCGAAAAACGGAATTCCTTGGGAAGCCTGACGGCCTGGCTTCGGCCGGTCATAAATACTTTAGCGGTTTTCATACGAGCGCCTCCTGTGAAATGATATATATCTAGATATATATCTATTGGGATGCATTGTCAAGAATAGCGACTGATCCCAAAATAATAACTTTGACTTTGCCGGGAATTTAAATCTCACTTGACAGAATTGCTGTTTTATTATGTTTTGCATTAATGCGTTGATAACCCATTTACGAAAAATACGATGCTCAAAGAATTTAAAAAAATAATCGGAAATCCGTCTTATTCGCAATTTATAAATCTTTTACAGGTGATTGGCCCCGATGCCCGGACTCATCGGATCAGTGTGGTGATCGCGGCCATGCTTCGGTTTGCTCTGGAAAAAGCATATCCCGAAGGCGAAGACGGGGAGCTGTGCAAAGCACTTTTGATCCTTGACGAAGAGCCCTATCTGGCTGCAGAGGAATCCGAGGAATATGAGCGGTTATTTGAGTTAATCGATGAGATATGTCGGGAAGCCGGCCTGCGCAATCTGCGTGAGTCCGCCAGGGGTGCCTCATACAGTATTGCGGAAAACGCCATTGCCGAATATACCGCATGGTACAACATGCCATGGGAAGATTATTATTAAGCCCAAAAACGGTTATGGTGGCTAACCATAGGGCTTTATGGGCGCAGGCGATGCCTTATTATCAGATGGGAGAAACGCACATCATGGAATTTAATAAAAACAGGGTGGATGATTATACCCTGGCGCTGTTATTCCTTGTCATGCACGATGAAGGCGAGCATGGCGCAAGGGCCTGGAAAGGGTTTGACTGGGATACGATGAACCGTTTGCATGAGAAAGGATTCATCGGCAATCCGGTGGGGAAGGCCAAATCCGTTGCAGTGACACCGCAAGGTTGCAAGCGTGCCAGAGAGCTGTTTGAGGCCTATTTTGCGGCCGAGGAATAATTAAATTGAACATTGAATACAATAAATTTTTGAAATGAGACATGAAATCCCGCAATTGCGGGGCAGCGTTAAATAATTCGCAGAATTGGAGCTTGCCCAGTTGAATTTTTATCCAGTGAAATTTAGTGTACCATTTCACCGGGACTGCGCAGCAGACACCGGCAGGTATTCAACAGGGCCGCAGCGAATTGTAATTCTGGGGACACCATACTTAATTATTGGTATTACCCAAACAAACATTCTATAGTCAATTTCATGGCAAGAATTGCAAGAATAGTTGTGCCAGGCTACCCGCACCATATCACCCAAAGAGGCAATCGGCGGAAACAGACTTTCTTCAATGATGGTGACTATCAAGCCTATATAGATTTGATGTCTGATTGGTGCCGGCAACACGGTGTTGACATTTGGGGATACTGCTTGATGCCCAATCACGTCCATTTGATCGCTGTGCCCTCCAGTCCTGATGGACTGCGCCATGCGATTGGCGAAGCGCACCGCCGATATACACGCCGAGTGAATTTTCGTAAGGGATGGCGAGGGCATTTGTGGCAAGGCCGGTTCTGTTCTTGCGTGATGCAACAAACTCACCTTCTCGCGTGCATCCGGTATATAGAGATGAACCCTGTAAGGGCCAAACTGGTGCAAGACCCGGAAGAGTGGCCCTGGAGTAGTGCTAAGGCACATATATCAGGACATGAAGAAGGTTTTATTGATTGCGCAGTGCTTTTGGGAATGATCGGCGAAGACTGGAAATCGTTCCTATTGCAGGCCGTTGACGCGGATACGGTCAAGGCTTTGCGCAAGCATGAAAGAACCGGCAGGCCTATGGGTGATAATGGCTTCATCGAAGAAGTAGAAAAAATTACAGGACGCCAATTGAAAATCCGTAAACCAGGACCTAAGCCAAAAGCCCGGAATTAGGTATGGTGTCCCCAGAATTCAGAATTACCAGAATTACATATACGATTCTAAAAGGGAGATCGTAATGAAACATATAATAATCGCTCTTGTTTTACTGTTCTTCGTTAATGAAGCAATGGCTGAATTTGTCCCCGGCACCTCTGTTAATCTCAACCCACCACCAGGCTTTGTTAAAGCGGAGCGCTTTTCCGGGTTTATGAATGAAACAAACGGCTCTTCAATCATGGTCACAGAAGTGCCCGGACCATTTGCCGAATTCACCGAAGGACTCTCAGACGTGGAAAAAATGAAGGCGCGGGGAATGGTTCTCATTGAAAAATCATCTATTATGGTTGATGGGCGAAAAGCCATGCTGCTCCATCTTGAGCAGTCTGCCTATAGCACCCAGTTTAAAAAATGGATTTTAGCAGTCGATCGATCCGGCTCCACGACGATTATCGCTGCGACTTACCTGAGCGCAGAATCCGGGCAGCAGGAGCAGCTTCTGAAGAAAGCAGTTCTCTCGGCCACATTCGGAAGGCAGACTGATCCAATGGATGCACTTTCCTTTAGTGTAAATCCACAAGCCCCTTTCGAGATCGCAAAAGTTATTGGACAAAATGTCTTTCTCACCCCGAATGGTCAATTTCCAGCGAAAGACGCGAGCACTCCTATCATGATTGTGGGTCTTTCTATCTCGGAGGATTCAGTTGCAGGAGACCAGAAAGAATTTGCCGAGCATCGCATCAAACAAACGCCCACTATTAAAAACATTACTATTCACGAGAGCATACCCACGACAATCGGATTACTGACCGGTTTTTCTTCACTCGCTGAAGGTAAAAGTGAAGCTACATTAATGCCGATGACGATCTATCAAGTGATGCTGTTTGACTCTTCCGGATACTGCATTATACAAGGCATAACCCCCTCAGCAAAAAAAGAGGAGTACATCCCAATCTTTAAAAGAATCGCTAAATCATTCAGAATGAAGAGCAAGTCGAGTAAAGCAGCGGACAGTTAGGTTGCCGAGAAGAGCACAAAATCAAATACCCAATTGAGCGTTTCAAATTTTTAAAATGGGTTATTTTTTTGATTCACTAAACCAGGACCTAAGCCAAAAGCCCGGAATCAGGTATGGTGTCCGCGGAATTTTTTTTACTCATCTTCGGCTTTGTAATATTGGTAGCAGGCCGCAATAAAGGCCCAGATCACAATCCAGATGCAAATCGATTCACTGATGTTTTGAATCCAGTACATCACCATTTTGCTTACCCTCCCATAAAGTCATCCTTGCCGGTTTTTTTCACCCGATTCGGGCGTTTGATGCCGTATTGTCTGCCGGCATCAGACTCTGATCGGCAGTGGTAAAAAGGATATCGGTTAATGCAAAAGGGGCGGATTACGCCGTAAGTATTTGTATTCATGATGATTCGATATAGATCTTGCCTTGGATTTTGCCTTTATGGTATAAAAGCCTATACATGTGATTTCTACTGTGTTTTCTATCCGATCTGATCTCCCCCTGACGGTTCGAACCGTACGATAATTTTCACTGATGTCCATCGGTTGCCCGATTGCATCGCAATTTAACAGCAGGCAGGATTTCAGAATGCAGAAAACCTCCCAAAAGCGCATGCGAATCGATCTGCATCGATTCAAGCTGCATATCGGTCTTGATGATGCCGCCGAATTGACGCTTCACTTCAACTCGGCCTCCCGCCGGTTTTATCTTTCCGTAATCGCCCTGCTGGTTATCGAGATGAAAAAGCAGGGAAAGCTTTTTTCCGTACCGCTGGCAAAGCACCTGGATCTGCTGGCACTGCTCAATGAGACGGTCGGCGGATCTGTCGGCGCATCGACCCGCGAAAGCCTGCTGCCGCGCATTTACCGCAAATGGAAAAGTGCGCTTCCGGACATCGAAAACGCGCCGCTGTTTAAGATCGTGGGCCGCAATAAATATTATGACGACGGTGCCGCAAAAACCTACCGGCTCAGCGAGACTGAAAAAGACAGCTGGGCGAATCTTTTTGAGTACAAAGGAAGCGAGGAAAATGTCCGGCTGCGGTTTTCAATCGATGCGCTCGGCACTAACCTTGATGATGTTGTTTTAACCTATGGGGAGTCCACCGACACGGAAGCATGGGAGAGATTTATTGCTGATCTAAAAAAGGAGCGGGACGCCGCAGCCATTCCCGAGGCAGCGGCCGGAAAACTTGCAGACGAAACCGGTGAGAAAAAAAGCGCAAAGCGAACATTCCGACGATTGGCACTGGCTGCATTGAGTGTTGTAATTGTGGGTGCCGTCGGTCTTGTGAGCTGGAATTATTATCTGAGCCGGCCTCCACGAGTCGAGCCCGCATCTGTCGAAAACATGGCTTTTCCTTTGCCCAATAAGCCTTCTATTGCCGTCTTACCCTTTGCCAATTTGAGCAGTGAGAAAGAACAGGAGTACCTCTGTGATGGGCTGGCTGAGGGAATCATCGACGGTTTCGCCAAAACCGATCAACTTTTTGTGATCGCGCGAAGCTCCAGCTTCACCTATAAGGGTAAACCTACAAAGATTAAGCAGGTAGCCGAGGATCTGGGGGTTCGCTACGTGCTGGAGGGGAGCATTCAGAAAGCTGGTGATAGGGTGCGCATCACAGCTCAGCTCATCGACGCTCTTAGCGGAAAGCACCTTTTTTCTGAACGGTATGATCGACAGTTGAAGGACATCTTGACCTTACAGGATGAAATCACGATGAAAGTAATGACGGCGGTACAGGTGAAATTAACCGGGGGGGATGGTGCGATTTTATCTGCTAAAGGGACTAAAAACCTTGATGCCTATTTGAAAGTGTTGCAGGCGCGTGAGTATAAAGGCCGCACAATGAACAAAGAGCGGGTGGTAAAAGCCATGCAGCTGTTTGAAGAGGCAATTGCCTTGGACCCTGAATACGCCTTCGCTTATTCTTACCTGTCTATGGCCTATTTCGATCTGGTCGTTCTTGGCGCGAGCAACTCCCCCATAGAATCCCTGCGGCGAGCCGTTGAGCTGGGCAAAAAGGCTGTCGCCTTGGATGAATCCAATCCGGGCGCCCACTCCATGCTGGCATATCCTTATATGTATCTCAAAGAATTCGATAAAGCAATCACGGAGGCCGAAAAGGGCATATCCCTTGCCCCTAATTATGCTGGCGGCTATTTTGCTTTAGGAGCGGTGCTCGCCACCGTCGGTCGGTATAAAGAAGCTATCCCTGTTCTCCAGAAATGCCTTCGCCTAAGCCCAGTCCCCGTCCACAGCCGCGTCCTGGGTATTCTGGCCATATCGTATAGGGAGGTGGGCCAGTATGAGGAGTCAATTGCTACATATAAGAAGGAGTTACAATTCGCTGGCCCCGATCAATTGATGGCCCACCTGGGGATGGCCTTTACATATGTATTGATGGGTCTCGAGAAGGAAGCGCACTCTGAATGCGCAGAAGTCATGAGGATCGATCCCGAGTTCTCGCTGGAGCGTTTTATAAAGTCACTTCCTTACGATCAGTCAGAAAAGGATCGCGTGGCCTCTGCCCTGCGCAAAGCGGGACTGAAGTGAGGAAAATTCGAAATGACACTGAAAATTAACCCTCCTTCGTTTGAGTTAAAGAAATTAATCTGGGGGCCGCCCATTAAAAGGCGGGTCAAGAGAACTAATCGAAATTTAGTATAATAATGCTTAAAATACCCCTAAAACAGGCCCTGTAGCGTTCTTTTTGAGGTCAAAAAGATCCATATACGATGGCTCGAGCCAACCGCCATTATATGGCCGGATATATTTGGCACATAACTCCCCGCTGCCACAGAAAGCAGTTTTTGCTAGAAAAGGAAGCTGCTCTTTCTTATAATGTCCAATAGCTGATATTTGATCTTAAACACAAAAATAGAAGCTTTAACAAAATCCGACAAGATAGAGAGATCATCTACATATGTCAAGTTTGGGACAAGTTGTGATATTTTGTCATATCACAGGTTCCAGAAAACGTGGTTTTACTGAAAATTTATTCCAATTAGGGCTATTAACAAGACGTCTATTTAATAATAATGTTATGCATCGGATATAGCTAATGTACTCTAACGGAACATTAATATTCTTTTGTGGAAAAATGGGCTCAGGTAAGACTACCTTATCCTTTGAAGTGGCTGAGTCAATGGGAGCAATTCGGTTATCTGAAGACGAATGGCTTGCTGCACTTTACCCGACTGAAATTGAAGTCTTTGGCGATTACATAAAGTACTCGTCTCGACTTAAGCCATTACTGAAATCGCATGTTCGGGATATTTTGAAATCGGGTGTTTCAGTTGTCATGGACTTTCCGGCAAACACAGTCAGTCAAAGGGTATGGTTTAAGGAAATCCTTGCAAACGGTCAAATACCGCACAAGCTAATTTATATCGAAGCCAGTGATCAATTTTGTCTCTCACAAATTCAATCGCGACGTAATGAGCAGCCTGAGAGAGCGCACTTTGACACAGAGGAAGTTTTTAAACAAGTCACGAGTTATTTTCAACCTCCATCGCAGAAGGAAGGCTTTAACATTGAGGTCGTTAGCAGGCAAGATGCATAACAGGCGCATGCAGTCGGATAAAATGTTCGCTACGCGCCCATCTTGCCGCTGATGCGGGGCGTTAATCAAGATATCTAACTAATCGTAACCGTATTCTTGCCGGACCAAACCAACTTATTGAGAATCAAGAGAATAAAAGATAAAAGAGAGGTTGTTTAGGGCCTTAGAGCCATCTTTTTGATGGCAAAAAAGTGGTTTTAAGCGGGGCTGGTATTAGAACCGAAAATGGCAACTTATTAAAAAGGCGAAATTAATCATCAATGGCTCGCGCAAATAGACCCCGCGGAAACTGCCAATGGACGCCTCTCTCGTTGTTTGTATATTACGGTTGTAGTAGGGCCTCCATCTGCCCCAATTCCGCGGAGGAGAGCTCGAAATCGAAGATGCTCAGATCCTCATGCATGTGACGCTCGGAAGTGGTTCCGGTGAGCGGCACGATTGCCGCCTGGGTGAGGTATCGGAAAAAAATCTGCGCCTGGGTTTTCCCGTATTGCTGCGCGAGGGACAGAACCGTGGGGCTGGCCAGGATGTGCGGGTTTGCGGTGAGGGTCCAGAAACTCTGGTAGACGACCCCGTGACCGGAACACCAGTGCCGCAGTTCGGCGTCATATCCGCTTTGCGCGTAAAACCGGTTCTGGACCACCGTGGGTTTGACGGCGACACCGGCGTGAAGCATTCGCATCAGATGCGGGTCGTAGCAGTTGCTAATGCCCAGTTGACGGGCGCCGCCGGCCCGATGGATGCTTTCCATCGCTTTCCAGATCTTCAGCAACAGTGAGTAGGGCGACACGGGTGAATGCAGGACCAGTGAATCGACATAGTCGGTCCTGAGATTCTTTTGCGAAGACTCAAAAGACTGAGCAACCTGCGATTCCGGCGAAGAGTGGGGGTCGTAGGGAACGCTTTGCGGGTCCTGACCCGACAATGGACTGAACTTGGTCTGCAGGAACAGGTCCTCGCGCCGGAACCCGTTGACCTTCAATCGGTCGATCGCCTCTCCCACCAGCGGTTCGTCGTAGTGCTTCGGCTGGCCTGCGGTGTCGATTCCCCTGAATCCCGCCAAAACTGCCTTTTCCACAAGATCCGCCGTGCGCTCCTTTTTCCAGGCCGTGCCGTAGATAATCCGCGGCATCCGGACGCCGGCGGCGGTGGTGATCCATTTTGGATCCGCCATTGCGAAGCTTCCTTTCCTTTTTTCTCTAACCACCACACCCTAATTCCTGATTGGGAAATTTCAACCTCCCGCGATTTGAATTTGGCGTCGGGCCGCGCCAAGTGATTGGGATAGAGCTGAAAATGTCTTAAAAACATTTCTGGAACGGCCTTAATCGGTCGGTTTTGCCCTTAAAACAGCCTTAATATAGGGGGAAGGGAACGTCCGTGACATATTGACCTTTAAAACTGTGTAATTCCGGGGACACCACACTTAATTATTGATATTACCCATTCTTACATTCTATAAGCCTAAATGATCGTAAACAAAATGGGAAAGGTTTTTATCTTTGGAGCGTCAGTTATGTTTGCAGGCACAGTTCGTAAGATTGTCGTGGGCTTTTTCGTCGGCTTGTTTTTCCTGATTGCACCCCCGCCGGGAAATCTTCTGGGCGAATCGCAAAATAGCGGTCCGGTTCTGTCTTTCCGAATTTTTTTGACTCAGAAAGGATGCCAGCTGGCCGTGTGGCTGACCGATGAAGCCGGGGCGTTCATCGATACCGTCTATGTCACCCGCAAGACGGCCCGCAAAGGACTGGGCAACCGGGGCGGCGAGCTGGACGACCACTGGGGCGGATCGCGTTTGAGTGTGCTTCCGGTCTGGGCCCATCAAAGAGGAATCGACGACGGCAGCGGCAATTTTTATCCGTCTAAAGCAAAGCCGCTCGTTGATGCGGTCAGCTCCGCCACACCCAAAGCCGGGCAGTTCGTCTGGAACTGGCAGCCGGACCGGACGCTTAAACCGGGCCGCTACGATTATTATATCGAGGTGAACAAAAGCTTCGATAAAAACGAGCACCACGACTACAGCTGGTACCGGGGGCAGCCTTCGGTGGTATGGCGCGGACAAATTCAAATCGGAGACCGGATTTCCCGGAGAAGGGCTGAAATCATCGGCCACGGTCATGTCGCCGGGGCCGACGGCCGGATCGATGCCGATCTATCAACGCTGACCACCGCCCTGAATCTGATCCGGGAGGCAGAAGCCGTTTACCAGCCATAAAAACTTTTTGAACCAAAAGGAGGACAGGATGGCCGAAGAAAAGAAAGGAATGTGGGTGGTATTTAAAATGGACAAAAAGATGAGTTCTGCTGAATGGAAAGAGCGATTTAGTGGAGGATACGCCATTTTCAGGGACATGCCCGCCGTTTTCAGCAAGTGTTGGTGGGTGGATCAGAAAAAGGGGGTATGGGGCGCATTTTATATTTTCAATTCAGAAAAGCAATTGCAGGACTATATCGCCTCTGATTTATGGGTCAACAAGGTGCCGGAAAAATACGGGGCCGTGCCCGAAGTCACCATTGTCGATCCCGGACCCATTTTGTGTAAAAGTGTGGTTACGGAAGCAGAAAATTCCTGGCTTACCGATGTTTAACCATATGGAATGAGCAATAAAGATGAGCAATAAACTTGATGATTTTGTAGACCGGCTGCAGGAGCAGATTTATGACGAGGCGAAAACCGCACTGGGGACGAAGGGCTTTGAAAGATGGCTCAATCCCCGTTACCGGGGAATTATTGAGAATCCGGACGGTTATGCCAGCATCACAGGCGCATGCGGCGATACAATGCAGATTTTTTTAAAACTGGAAAACGAATGCGTCACCGAGGCGACCTTTCAGACCGACGGCTGCGGTTCCAGCACGGTTTGCGGTTCTTTTGCGGCCGAACTCGCTCTGGGAAAAAATCCGGATGCGCTTGCGGAAATCACGGGCGAAACAATTCTTGGACTTCTGGGTCGATTGCCTGAGGAAGAGCGGCATTGTGCCTACCTTGCCGCGGAAACACTCCAGGCGGCACTTCATTCATATATGAAAAAATCGATTAACCGAAAGCGCAAGATGGACTGAACGCCGGCCGTTGCGGTTGCGGATTTGAAAAACGCTGCGAAACGCCCCCTGCTCCAGTGGAGACACCTGCAGACTGGTCGGATTCTTAAGTTTCATGCGAATACTTCCGGAACATATCCTTCCGGCAGGTGGGCAGTTCCTTTTACACAGGAAATTTGCGCCTTTTGCGATATTCTTTTCAAAAGGTCATCGATGCCGGGACAGAATCCGCTTCCCATTATCCAATTTCCCTCTTCCTTATGGGCAAATGTGCAGGTACAAAAGTGAATGCTCTGGGCCCCCTTGCTTTTCAGTATTTTCCCCAAATTTTCAACATTATCCCCGGGGCAGCTGCAGGTGAATACGCCGACCAGTTCGCTTTCCGTATAGCCGGAAAACCCTTCCGCGCCGTCGCGCATACTCTTTAAACCGCTCGTCAGCGGGCACCGGTCCGCGTTTTTTTCACATCGAATGATTCCCACTTTTGTCATTTTTTGCCTCCCTTTCTTCCGAGCTTTGATCTGACGGATGATTTCAATGGATTTTGTCAGCGGGCATTCCGGTCGCCTTTTGGACATAGGCAGATTCAGGCTCGTATTCATAATAACAGCCGATGGCGGTTTGCACAATTAATTTCTAATTTCAAGTCGGACCAAATTACGTATTGAGAATAAACAAAATAAGGGTTAAATGAAAGGCTGATTATGGTGAACCCGGGCGATCCCAATGCGTCGGTGCGCTGGAGAATCGCCTGCTTTTGCTATCATGGTTTAAGAGACATTGGAGCGTCAGTCATGGTTAGAGGCACAGCTCGTAAAA
>JASFPY010000014.1:0-13570 GCA_050115755.1 Desulfobacteraceae bacterium
TCAACCCCTTGCCCTCCAGCGGACAATAATAATGCCGCTGACGAGTATCAGAATCAGGCTAATAAGGTTGGTAATGGCGATCATTTTTTTCATGGTTGTTAATTGCGTTTAAATCAAAACCACTTACTATCAAGGTGATATCTTATTGTCAAGCTTTTTTAAGGCCTTTCTTTAAAGCCGCATCCTTCGGACAGACACATCAAAAACGTTCCTTGCTTTTTGGTGGTCTTTTCGACCAATATCTTCGCGCCGCATCGCGGGCATTCTCGGGCCACCGGCTTGTCCCAGCTGGCAAAATCGCATTTCGGGAATCGGCTGCAGCCGTAAAAAATTTTTCCGCGCTTTGATTTTCTTTCAACGATATCCCCATCGCAGCCGTTTGCGGGACATTTGACACCGATTTTAGAATTGGTGCCATTCGAATTTAATGATTGCGTATTTTTGCAATCCGGATAAGCGCTGCACGCCAAAAATTCGCCGTAGCGGCCGCGTTTGATTACCATCGGGCTGCCGCACTTGTCGCAAAACTTATCGACCGCCTCCTCGGAAGATATTTCAACGGGCTGGATGTTGCCTTTTTCATCTCGGGTGTAGTCATTGGAGTAGCTGCAGTCCGGGTAACCGCTGCAGGCCAGAAAAGGCCCGTTTTTTCCGACCTTAATGTGCAAAGGCTTCTGGCATTCCGGGCAAGCAAGCCCGGTGGAAAATCCTACGCCTTTCACACTGAGCATATCTTCATCAGCGGCTTCCAGATTCTTTTTAAAGGGGCGATAAAATTGGGTTAATATTTTTAAAGACTCATCTTCCGAGGATTCGATGCGGTCCAGATTTTCTTCCATACGAGCAGTAAATTCCACGTCAAAAATATCCGGAAAGTTTTCGACCAGAAGGTCGTTTACGATAAAGCCCAGCTCGGTGGGTCTGAAATATCTGTTTTGCAAATTTGCATATTCTTTTTCTCGAAGGGTAGACAGTATGCTGGCGTAAGTACTGGGGCGGCCAATCCCGTTTTCTTCGAGTTCTTTTACCAGTGAGGCTTCTGAAAATCTTGGTGGCGGTTGGGTGAAATGCTGTCTGGGTTCTAACTTTAGAAGCCTTAGGATCAACCCTTCCGACAGCTTTGGCAAGGCCGGTGTCTTCTTCTGGTCCTTATCTGCAATTTCATCTTCGACCGACTTGTAAAGCGCCATAAAGCCCGGGAATTTAACGGTCGATCCGCTGGCGGCAAACTCATAGGGACCGGCTTCGATTTTTACCGATACCTGATTAATGAGGGCTTGTTGCATCTGGGATGCCACAAATCTTTGCCAGACGAGCCGGTATAAATACAGTTGTTCTTTAGATAAATACGGGGCCATTTCTTCCGGGGTGTTGGCCACCGAAGTGGGGCGGATGGCTTCATGGGCATCCTGAGCTTTTTTTCGATTTTTGAAAAATCGCGGCGTGTCCAGCGCATAATCATCACCAAATTTTCCACGGATGAATCCCAGGGCTTCTTCGGCGGCTTCTTTGGCGATGCGGGTCGAATCGGTTCGCATATAGGTGATAAGCCCGACGGGCCCACCCGGACCCAGTTCGATGCCTTCGTAAAGCTGCTGGGCAATCCGCATGGTTTTTTTGGCAGAAAATCTTAGCTTGCGAATGGCATCCTGTTGAAGTTTACTGGTTGTAAAGGGTGGTAATGGATTCTTGCGCAATGTTTTTTTAGTAATTTTTTTGACAACGAATTTATGGCTTTCGAGTTCCGCTAAAATCGCATTGGTTTTTTCTTCATCTGGTATTTCAATTTTGTCATTATTTTTTTTGACGAGTTTTGCGGCAAACGGGGGCGGGGAATCACCTTCAAGATGGGCGGTGATGGACCAGTATTCCTGGGGTTCAAAAGCATGGATAGCACGTTCTCTGTCGCATATGATTCGCAGGGCAACCGATTGGACGCGGCCGGCACTCAAGCTGCCTTTGACCTTGCGCCACAGCAATGGCGAAATCTGGTAACCAACCAGTCTGTCAAGTATGCGGCGGGCCTGCTGCGCTTCATATTTCGGAGCGTCGAGACTTTGTGGTGAACGCATTGCTGTGTTAATGGCATCTTTGGTTAATTCATGGAAAAGAACCCGGTAAAATTTCCGGCCCTTTTTTTTGAGTACTTCGGAGGTGTGCCATGCAATGGCCTCACCTTCGCGATCCGGGTCCGGTGCCAGGTAAATATCGGTGGCGTCTCCGGCAGCCTGTTTTAAGGTCTTTATTATTTTTTGTTTTCCGGGAATATTTTTATACTTGGGTTTAAACCCGCCTTCGATATCGATCCCCATTTCTTTGCTCGGAAGATCTTTAATGTGACCGACAGTTGCAGCCACATTATAATCTTTACCCAGGTATTTTTTTATTGTTCTGACTTTCGTCGGCGACTCCACAACTACAAGCGGTTTGGTCACGATCTCTCCTATTAATCGGTTTTGTTTTCAAAGAGGGCAAAATATTTTCCCGGTAACTGTTGCACGATTCCCTTAAGCTCTAATTGTAACAGCAGGCTCAACATTTTGCCAGACTCAATATGTGTTTTACGCATAATCGTGTCAATATGCTCTGGATACGGACTGAGAATGTCACATACGGCGCGCTCTTCCGGCGCTAACAACGATTGTTTTCGGGCGGTATGATTTTGAGCACGATTTTCATGCAAACCGGGTGTGTCCATATAGGCGACGAGTTCTTCAATGACGTCCTGCGCGTTTTCCACCAGCTTGGCTCCCTGCTTGATAAGAGCGTGCGTACCGGTGCTTTTAAATGATTGAATGCTTCCCGGAACCGCAAATACTTCTCGATTCTGCTCGGCTGCAAGCCGTGCGGTGATGAGAGATCCGCTTCTGCGAGTCGCTTCGACGACTATCGTTCCCATACTCATGCCGCTGATGATTCTGTTGCGAATTGGAAAATGATGTGCCTCAGGTTCGGCGCTCAGCGCAAATTCAGTAATGACGGCACCTTCTTCTGAAATTCGCTCAAACAAACGCCGGTTTTGCGAAGGATAGATTCTATTAAAGCCGCTGCCCAGAACAGCAACGGTTTTTCCTTTTCCTGCAAGAGCGCCCTGGTGAGCGGCGGTGTCAATCCCGACAGCCATGCCGCTGACGATGGTAATGTCGTTTGCGGACAGATCGGCACACAGTTTCTGGGTGGTTGAAATGCCATAAGCCGTTGGATTGCGTGAACCAACGACCGCAATGTTTTTTGGCGAACCATCCAAACGGCCGGAGACATATAAAAAGGGCGGCGGATCCGGTATTTCCCTTAAAAGCTGCGGATACGATGAATCTATCAGCGTAATAATCTTATACCCTTTTTGATTTGCCTGATCGAGCTCGGCTTCGATGATTTGCGGTGCTTTATAGTTAACTATCGCAGCTGCTTGCTGTTTGGTTATGCCTTCGACTTCAAGCAATTCCTGCTGTGACGCCTGAAAAACAACCTCCGGCTTATTGAATCGGTCAATTAATCGCTTGAATAAGTGATTGCCGATTCCCGGAACGTTTTTCAAACAAAACCAAGAAAGCAGTTTATCCATTTAATTTCCAGACGCTCACATTTAAGGGTTCGCCATTCAAATTGCTTTCTGTCAATAACGTTCAAAGGTTCAGAGGTTCAGCGTTCAAGGTTGTTACAACCCTGAACCGTTGAACCTCTGAACCTCTGAACGCTTGCTCGTTAACTTTAGGTCTCGATATGTCGTGGCCTTATTGGCCCCAGCTTAAATATTGAGGATTATTTCTTACCGCGATTCTGCCAGGCCAGTAATATGGGACTGGCAACATAAATGGATGAATAGGTTCCCACAATAATGCCGACCATTAAGGCAAAAGCGAAATCGTGAATGATGCCGCCGCCCAGAACAAAAAGCGTCACCACGACTACCAGGGTTGTCAGCGAGGTCAGCACCGTTCTGCCCAGTGTTTCGTTAATGCTTCGATTGACGACAAACGCCAACGGTTTTTTATGATGTTTTCTCAGATTTTCCCGGATGCGGTCAAAGACGATAATGGTATCGTTTAGCGAATATCCGATAATCGTCAGCAGGGCAGCGATGATTGGCAGCGTAAATTCTTTGTCAAATATTGAAAAAATGCCAACGGTAATAATGACATCGTGTATCAGCGCGACGATAGCCCCCATGGCATACTTTAACTCCAGAAACCAGAATATGACCAGGCTAACGATTAGGGCCGCGCCAATCAGAAAGGGGATACTGACATTAAACAGGTTGAAGACATAAACCGCGCCGATAATGCCGGCAGCCACCACACCGCTTAACACCCATTTCAACTCAAAACGGCCGGATATGTAAATCGTAATAAAAAGCAGCGCGTAAAACATGGCGAACAAGGCCTTTTTCCGCAAATCCTCTCCCACCTGTGGGCCGACCATTTCCACCCGACGGATTTCCGCCTCACCCGCGTTGATTGACGTCATTGCTTTTTTAACGTTGTCTGTAAACCCTTCGTCGCTTCCATGGGAGATGGCTGTGCGGATCAAGAATTCATGGTTGGATTGCTGGCCAAATTGCTGCACAGATGATTTGGTTACACCGATGCTTTCCAGCCCAGATTTGATATCATCGATAGGCACCGCAGACGCAAATTTTATCTGTATGAGCGTGCCGCCGGCGAAATCAATACCGAGACGGGGGCCTTTATGAATAATAAGCGACAGAAAGCTGATGGCGATACAGGCGATCGACAGGCAAAAGGCGATTTTTTTTCTGCCAACAAAGTCAAGATTAATGTCAGGTCTTATGAACCGCATGGCGCGTCCTTATATACTGAGTGTTTTAAGCTTGCGTCCTCCCAGGATGTAATCGAATATCAGGCGGGAAAGCACCAGGGCCGTGAACAAGCTTGCAATTACGCCCAGGCTAAGGGTTACTGCAAATCCCTTAACCGGGCCGGTTCCGAATTGAAAAAGTACGACGGCGGCAATCAGAGTGGTAACGTTGGCATCGAGAATCGTCAAGGTGGCACGATTATAGCCGGCTTCTACCGCCGCACGGGCTGTTCGTCCCAGCGCCAATTCTTCCCGGATTCTTTCAAAGATGATCACATTGGCATCTACCGCCATGCCGATGGTTAAAATAATACCGGCAATTCCCGGAAGTGTTAAAGTGGCACTGGCAGCTGCCAGACCGCCGGCAATCAGAATGATGTTCAGTATGAGCGCTAGATCGGCGATTATCCCGGCGCCTTTGTAGTAAACGATCATAAACAGGACAACCAGAACCCCCCCGATTAACATGGATATCAAACCTTTACGGATGGAGTCCGCCCCAAGGGAAGGGCCGACTGTGCGTTCTTCCAGTATATTGACCGGGGCCGGCAGGGCACCCGCCCGCAGCACAATGGCCAGATCTTTGGCCTCATCTAGGGTAAAGTTTCCGGTAATGCGGGCCTGGCCGCCAGCAATCTTTTCCTGGATGACCGGCGCTGATGCAACGCTATTGTCCAGAACAATTGCCAGCCGCTTGTTTACGTTATCGCCGGTGATGCGTTCAAAATCCCGGGCTCCCCTTTTATCAAAGGTAATGGAAACAAAAGGGATATTGAACTGGTCGAAGTCAACGCGCGCATTGGTCAGATTTGCACCGGTCAAAAGAGTTCGCTTTTTCAGCAGAAAGGGCAGTTTCGCCACTTTGCCGGTCTCAGCGTTCTCCTCGACCTTATATAGAACTTCCCTTCCGGCGGGCACATTGCCGTTCACAGCCGCATTAACATCATGGGTGTCATCTACCAATTTGAATTCCAGCAGTGCAGTCCGACCGATCAAATCCTTGGCCCGGTCCGGATTTTTAATGCCCGGCAGCTGAATCAGTATGCGCTTTTCTCCCTGACGACGAATATCGGGCTCTGCCACACCGAATTGGTCAATGCGATTGCGGATGGTTTCCAGTGCCTGATCGACCGCCAGTTTTTTCGTATTTTCGGCTTCCGATTCGGGTATCTCAAGAATTATGGTTGTGATCCCGCCTTCCGTCCGCGAAGAGCGTTTCAGAAGATCAAAATTACTTTTTAAAAGTGCATCAAACTTTTCCAGTGTTTCCGGGTCCTCAACGGTTGCGGATATTTTATTTTCATCAATACGGTTCAGCGATACCCGGCGAAGCCGATCTTTTTTGAGCTGGTCCCAGATTTCCTGTGTGATGCGCTCAGCCTGGCTCTCCAAGGCTTTGGCGGTGTCGACTTCCAGTACCAGGTGCATTCCGCCCTGCAAATCAAGCCCCAGGTTTATCTGTTTGTGTGGCCATAAACCCGGTTCAAATGTCGGAAGCACATGGATAACGGCTGCGACAATAACCGCAAAGACCAAAATCAGTTTCCACGAAAAATTTTTCAACGGTGTCTTCCTTTTTTGGCGGTATTTTATAAACGGGCTGGTGGTGCAAAAACGGTTCGCTTCAGATGCCAAAGCGGACCTGCACACGGCAGCGCAATTTAATCCCACAATAGACAAATGGTTGAACGTCTAAACAGCCATTCCATCAAACCGTTTATGCGTTCAACCATTTTACAAGCCATAAACTCAATTCGAATTAAACCCAATACGGATTTGCACGCTATTTTTTTTCCGGTTGCGGCGCTGAAGCCGTCTGAGACATAGCCGACACATTGGAGCGCGCGACTTTTACCCGCACTTTGTCTGCTATTTCTACGGTCAAGGTTGTTTCATCCATTCCGGTTATGCGACCGTGCAAGCCACCGCTGGTTATGATTCGATCCCCTTTTTTCAGGTTCGATATCATGCTGCGGTGTTCCTTTTGCCGTTTTTGCTGGGGGCGGATCAACAGGAAATAAAAAATAACAAACATCAAGATGATGGGAATGAATCCGCTAAATCCCGCGGCACCTTCTCCGCCGGCTCCACCCATGGCATACGCAATATCAATCAAAATAAGGCCTCCTTCATTTTTAAGATGCAAGCAATTCGCATTTTATTTTGAATCGCTGATGCGGACTAAAATTAGCATAGATACTTCAATAAAAAAAAGCTGTCAATATCGAACTTTTAGCTCCTGAGAATTCTTATGGTTGTTATATAAAATACGGCTTTCTCCCGGTGTCATTGATTGATCGCCTTCAATTACGACACTCAGGTTACGTCGTTCTTCCAGCTCGGCAATTTCTTTGCGTTTTTTGTTTAACAGATAGTCGGCGACATTTGCCGGCACCACCCCCTTGACAAAGGCAATGCCCGGTTTAAGGGTTTCTAAACTTAGTTTTCTAAGAAACCCCACAGCGAGGGTCTCTGTGGATGCAATCAGTCCTTTTCCCTGGCAGAAGCGGCAGGGTTGATAACTGCCGAATTCAACCGAAGGCCGGATGCGCTGGCGAGACATCTCCAGCAATCCGAACCTTGAAATTTTCCCCACTTTTGTCTTGGCTTTGTCCGCATTGGCAACTCCTCGCAGCCGGCGCTCAACTTCCGACCGGTGCTTTGGCTCTTTCATATCAATAAAATCAATGACAATGAGGCCGCCTAGGTCTCTTAGCCGAAGCTGACGGGCAGCTTCTTCGGCTGCCTCCAGATTGGTGAGAAATGCTGTTTTTTCGATCGATTTCTCATGGGTGGATTTGCCGGAATTTACATCAATGGACACCAGGGCTTCGGTTTGTTGAATGACAATGGAACCCCCTGATTTTAAATTGACCCGGCTTTCAAATATGGTTGCAATCTGGTTTTCGATTCCAAATTGAGTGAAAATCGGCTTGGCACCTTTATATAGCCTGACGATTTTATGGTGTTTGCGGGAAATGATTTTGATGAAATCCCTTACCTCTTGGAATACAGCAGGATCATCGATTAGAATTTCGTTCACCTCCGGCGTAAAATAATCACGGATCGACCTTAAAACGAGGTGTCTTTCCCGATAAAGAAGTGCCGGCGCCGGTTCCTTCATTACGCTTTTTTTGATATTTTCCCAGAGACGCAGCAGGTACCTTAAATCCCGTGTCAGAAGGGTTTTGGTGCAGTTTGCCCCAACGGTGCGGACAATGAGGCCGAAACCTTCCGGGGTTTTTAATTTATCCATCAAAGCCTTGAGCCGGCTGCGTTCATCTTCATCCTCAATTTTACGGGAAATTCCGCGTGTGTCACTACCGGGCATCAACACCAGATGCCGACCTGCCAGAGAGATGTAAGTCGTCAGCATGGCTCCTTTTTTCATGAACGGCTCCTTGGTGACCTGAACCATCAATTCCTGCCCGCGCTTGACGAGTTTTTCTAATTTATGGTCGCCGCTCTCACTTTCCTGAAAATAGTCGCTGTGGATTTCATGGCGCTGCAAAAAACCGTGTCGCTCCGCACCGTAGTCCACAAAAACCGCCTGAAGGCTGGGTTCGATGCGCGAAATCGTTCCCTTGTATATGTTGCCCTGGGTGATCTCCCGGGAAGCGCTTTCGATATAAAATTCTTCCAGATTCTTTTCTTTGACTATAGCGACCCGACATTCTTCCGGATCAATCGCATTAATAAGGATTTTGATGCTCATAAAGTCTTAGCCCCGAATGCCTTCATAAACGATATGGTGATCAAATTCGCTAAATTCAGGCAGATTTCTAATCTTTTAATCTATTTGCCTGAATATGAAATTGTCAATAACAAGTCAAACAATTTCTCGAACGCGATCGCCTGTGATCTTTCCCTGAATTTGACTGACAGCCTTGCTATTGTTATCATTTTGTGACATAGAAAATGCTCGAAAAAACTTTGGACGACAGCAAAAGGCGGATTCTGGCAATGGACGAGAAATACGATCCCCGAAAAATTGAACCAAAATGGCAGGCTTACTGGGAGGCAACCGGACTCTTTAAAGTCAAAGAAGATGCCGACAAAGAAAAATATTATTTGCTGGAGATGTTTCCGTATCCTTCCGGCAAGATTCATATGGGGCATGTGCGCAACTATACCATCGGTGATGTGGTGGCCAGATACAAACGAATGCGCGGTTTCAATGTTCTGCATCCCATGGGCTGGGATGCCTTTGGTATGCCGGCAGAAAATGCCGCCATTGCCAACCAGACGCATCCGGCCAAATGGACCTATGCCAACATCGATGCCATGCGTGCTCAGCTCAAGCAGATGGGATTCTCCTATGATTGGGATAGAGAAATTGCGACCTGCCGGCCTGAATACTATCGCTGGGAACAATGGCTATTTTTGAAAATGTACGAAAAAGGGATGGCCTATCGCAAGGAATCGTTTGTGAACTGGTGCGAATCCTGCCAGACGGTTCTGGCCAATGAACAGGTTGAATCCGGTTTATGCTGGCGCTGCAGTCAGCAGGTTCGCCAGAAAAAACTATGGCAATGGTTTTTCCGCACAACAGATTATGCCGGCGATCTGCTGGCGCATTCCGATCAGTTGCCCGGCTGGCCGGAAAAAGTAACCACCATGCAGAAAAACTGGATCGGGAAAAGCGTCGGGGCTGAGATTCGTTTTCCGGTTGAAAACCGGGATATCGTCATTCCGGTATTTACGACCCGCCACGATACCGTTTTTGGCGCAACCTTTATGTGTCTGGCGCCGGAACATCCGTTGACCCTTGAGCTGTCGCGGGGAACGCCTCAGGAAAAGCAGGTGGCGGCGTTTGTCGATAAGATGTCGATGCTGGATCGATCCGATAGGGCTTTAGAGGAATATGAAAAGGAGGGTGTGTTTCTCGGTGCCAACTGTATTAATCCCTTAAGTGGCAAAAGCATTCCCATCTATACGGCGAACTTTGCCCTCATGGAATACGGAACCGGTGCCGTAATGGCTGTGCCGGCCCATGATCAGCGCGATTTTGATTTTGCCAAAAAATATGGTCTGGACATCATCGTCGTCGTAAAACCTGAAGATAAAGATCTGAAGTCCGAAAGTCTTGCGGAGGCCTATGTGGATCCGGGCATCATGGTTAATTCCGGTGATTTCAACGGCATGGAAAATAAGAAGGCGATGGAGGCGATTGCTGCGTTCCTGGAAAAAAACAACCTGGGACAGGCACAGATAAGCTATCGGCTAAGGGATTGGGGCATTTCGCGGCAAAGATACTGGGGAGCGCCCATCCCCATTATCCACTGCGACCGTTGTGGGATTGTACCGGTACCGGAATCAGACCTTCCGGTCGTCTTGCCGGAAAATGTCGAAATGCTGGAAGGCGGCAGATCACCGCTGCCGCAGCTGGAGTCCTTTGTAAAGGTGCAGTGCCCGCAATGCGGCCATCCGTCAGCGCGCCGGGAGACCGACACCATGGATACATTTGTTGAATCATCCTGGTATTTTGACCGATATTGCAGCCCGAGCTTTGATGAAGGCATGTTCGACCCCTCGGCGGTAGATTACTGGATGCCGGTTGATCAGTATATCGGCGGGGTTGAGCACGCCATTTTGCACCTGCTCTATTCACGCTATTATACCCGTGTCCTAAAAGATCAGGGTTTGGTCAACTTCAAAGAACCTTTCACGCGGCTACTGACCCAGGGGATGGTTTGCAAAGAAACGCTTTCCTGTCCCCGGCACGGTAATCTGCTCCCCGGCGAAGTAAAGGTTACGGCCGGAAGACGTTTTTGCATCCATTGTGATTCGCAGGTGACTGTCGGGCGCGTCGAAAAAATGTCCAAATCGAAAAAGAATGTCGTTGACCCCGATACGCTTCTTGAAAAATACGGCGCTGACACCACCCGATTTTTTTGCCTGTTTGCCGCGCCGCCTGAGCGGGATCTGGAATGGAGTGAACAGGGAGTTGAAGGCGGATCCCGCTTTTTAAACAGAGTGTGGCGCCTGACTGTCGAGTGGCTGGATCGGGTGAAGGGTGTAGCCGCCTTTGACGGCAGCGCCGACGATCTGGGCGGTGCTGAAAGGGATCTTTGTAAAAAGACGCACCAAACCATAATGAAAGTTACCCGGGACATCGAGGACCGCTACCATTTTAATACAGCCATCAGTGCGATAATGGAGCTGTTTAACACGATGTCTGCCATCGAGAAAACCGCGGGCAGGCCGCAACAGGTTGCGGTGATGCGATTTGCCATGGAAACCCTGACATTGCTGCTGTCGCCGATCGTACCGCATTTCGCCGAAGAGCTATGGGAAGCGCTGGGCAATCCCCCCGGTATTTTGCTGAGACCGTGGCCGTCTTATCTGAAAGAGGCCCTTGAGAAAGATGAACTGTTAATCGTAATTCAGGTCAACGGTAAGCTCAGAAGCAAGTTTTCAGTGGCAACCGATGCCGATGAAGAGACCATCAAACAGATGGCGCTTGCGGATGACCGTATAAAGAAATTTATTGACGGCCGGGCCATAAAAAAAGTCATTTACGTTGAAGGCAAGCTGGTCAATATCGTTGTCTAAATTTCAGTGTTCGGGTTTCAGGTGTCAGGTGTCAGCGAGCAGAGGACAAAAGAGAATTGGGCGGCCCAATGTGGTTGCCGTTCTTTCTCCCGGATAGTATTCGCTCTTACGCCGTATTTGCGTGCTAATGATGAATACGAAGTTTCAGTTCCATCTATCCTGACACCTGAACACTGACACCTGACACCGGACACAGGAGATGGCTTTGAACAAAAGCAGGTTCATCGCATTAATCCTATTAACTGCAATGCTGTGTGGCGCCTGCGGATACCACTTTGCGGAAGAGGGCGGGTTTCCGGGAGATACCGAGCGTCTTTTCGTAAAGGTCTTGGAAAACAAAACGCAGGAGACCGGTGTTGAAAACATTTTAACTGCCGCGCTCTTAAACGAATTGACCTTGCGTAAAACCGATGATCTGGCGCATGGCATCGACGATGCCGATGTTGTCTTAAGCGGTGTGGTGAACCTGGTAGCCATACAAACGATCTCCTCAAGCGAGCCGGATGTGGCCGCTGAGCGGCGGGTGACCGTTAGCGTTGGTTTGAAGTTGACAAAAAAAGACGGCGGTATGGTATGGGCTGCCAAAGATCTTTCGGATTTTGAAGCGTACCTTGTGGATACGAATCCGCAACTGACGGACGCAAACCGGAGAATTGCAATCGGGGTGCTTTCGAAACGTATTGCCGAGAGAGCGGTCAACAGGTTCAGCGATAATTTCTAGAACCCATCTCAAAAATGCGTCTAAGGGTCCATGCCGGTGTTGCGGATCCTCCCAAAATGCTCACATACTGGCGTGTATGCTCCGCTTTTGGGGCGCTCCGCGCCTTGTCCTGAAACCGGATCCACATTCTTGAGATGGGTTCTAGAAAACGACAATCGTATTCACCAGCCTGGAAAGGCGGGATATTTTGCGGGCAGCGGTTTTTTTGTGAATCACGCCTTTTTTGAGCGCTTTGTCGACAATGGATTGGGCTGCTTTCAGTTTAGCCAGGGCATCTTCTTTTGACGCTTCACTGGATGCCAGACGAACTTCTTTGGTTAGATGCTTTATTCTGGTTTTTACTGCTTTGTTGCGGACCCGTCGTTTTTCGTTTTGGCGGGCCCGTTTTTCCGCTGATTTATGATTTGCCAAGGCATCGACTCCTTTTTTCAAATAATACCGAACGGGGAAACGCTTATTTCAGTTATAATAAACGGTAATTAATATAGAACTAAATTTAGGATGTCAAGAAGTTTTATAAAAATTTAACCATGTCCGAAAAATCCCAGGTGATTAAGGCAGCCGGCGTCGTTGGGGCTGCGACGCTATTAAGCCGCATGCTGGGATATATTCGCGATGCGGTCATCGCCTGGTATTTTGGCGCCGGTCTGAATTCAGATGCCTTTATTGCGGCCTTCAGAATACCCAACCTTCTCAGAAAGCTTTTAGGAGAAGGGTCCATCAGCAATGCTTTTGTGCCCGTATTGACCGACTATCTTGCAAAGGACGGTAAAGATGAAGCCCTCGAGCTTGCAAAGTCCGCTCTTTGGGTAATGTCCATCGTACTGGTGGTTGTTTCCATATGTGGTATCATCCTATCCCCGCTGATCGTAAAAATCATTGCTCCCGGATTCGCTGACTCACCCGGGAAAATATCCCTCACCATTGTCCTCACGCGCATTATGTTCCCTTATATTTTCTTTATCGGGATGGTGGCTTTATGTATGGGAATACTTAATGTATTCGGTCATTTTGCGACTCCCGCCCTGGCACCGGTCTTGCTGAACCTGGCGATGATTTTATCTGTTTTTTTCCTTTGTCCGCACTTTTCGCAACCGGTCTTGGGGCTTGCCGTGGGTGTGATGATCGGCGGTGTCCTGCAGCTCGGCCTTCAAGTGCCTGTTATGGTGAGAAAAGGATTTCTCTTGCGGCAAAAAGCGAAAATCCTGCACCCCGGCTTGAGAAAAATCGGCCAACTATTGCTGCCTGTGATCTTCGGCGGGGCTGTCTATCAAATTAACACACTGGTTGATCAACTGCTGGGATCTTTGCTCAAAGAGGGAAGCATAACCTATTTATATTTTGCAGACCGTCTGGTTCAGTTTCCGTTGGGGATCTTTGCTATTGCGGCCGCAACGGCAGTATTGCCGAGGCTATCCTGGCAGGCAGCCACACATGATGTTGAAGCTTTAAAAGACACCTTCAGTTATTCCGTCC
>JASFPY010000015.1:0-13513 GCA_050115755.1 Desulfobacteraceae bacterium
GGTGGGGCGCCTGCTTCATTTTTATGAGCGCCACCTGCATGAGGCCGGATACAAAACGATTTATAAAAAAGTTCAATTCCGGTTGTCCAAATTGGTCAATCCCAAAACCCTTCTGGATCGCACTATAAATTACGGCCTGTTTTACGCATGCCACTTTTTGACAAACGGCGTCGAATTAGCTCAGAAAATTCTCAATGAAAACATCGAGCGCTCATTTATTAAAGTCGGCGTGCCGGTAAAATTGGGATTTCACAGCCGGCCCTGCCTGTTGGTCGCCAAAATTGTTCAGCACTATGGCGGGCAGGTCGAGTTGTGCGTAGGATCAGATCGATTCGATGCCAGCAGTGTTCTCGATCTTCAATGGGCAGGCGGCAAAATCCAAAAGGAAAAGCTCGAAAGGGTTGTTTTTGAAGGAGATGTCCGCACCTTAAAGGATATTGAAATCCTTGCCAGCGTAAATTACGGTGAAGATACCATGGGCAAAGGCGTGCCGCTGCCCAAGGAGCTTAGCTATTTAAAATAGAAGCGAGCTTATCGTCTTTATTTCCAAAATGCTTCAGACAACAAATAACCAATAACAGGCTTTATGGTACACGCAATTATCGTGGCGGCAGGCAAAGGAATTCGCATGAGCGATACCGTGCGCAAACAGTATATCGAATTGGACGGGATACCGATACTAAGCCGCACCCTGGCTGTATTTAATCGCTGTGACCTGATAGACCGAATTATCATGGCCGTGCCCAAAGATGACATCGATTTTTGCCGCAACAAAATTATACCGGCTGCCAATTTGACAAAGGAAGCGGTTCTTGTCATCGGAGGGACGCAACGGCAGGATTCCGTATACAACAGTCTGAAAGCCATTGAGATGGACGACGGCATTGTTCTTATTCATGACGGCGTGCGACCTTTTGTGAACCCCGAAGATCTGGTTGTCTGTATCAACGGCGCTCGAGAACACGGCGCCTGTATACTGGGCATTCCGGCATTTGATACCGTCAAGCATGTCAATGCAAAAAACGAGATTATTGAAACCCAGAAAAGAGAAATGCTGTGGTTGGCCCAGACACCCCAGGCGTTTCAATTGAAATTGATCAGGAATGCTCATGAAATGGCAAAACAGGAGGGTTTTAAGGGGACGGATGATGCCTCACTTGTGGAACGCCAGGGAGAGATCGTTAAAATTATGCCCGGCAGCCGCAGCAACATAAAGATAACCAATCAGGAAGATCTGAAACTTGCCCGGGCTATTCTTAAGCGGGAGAAGATCGAAAAATATGGCTTTACATGAAAAAGTATCGCGAATTAATCGATAAAATAACAATCGCCCTAAGGCGGGGATACCATGGCTAAAAGACCAGATATCACCCAGATTGTGATTGAGAAATGACTAAAAAAGCGGTTGTTACCAAAACAGCTTCTTTATGGAACGATTTTCACCGGCCGAACCCCTCTGGCAATTGATTCCCGTTTTGCAAGATCTGATCCCACCGGGCAGGCATTAATGCATAACCCACAGCGAAAGCTGTAACCGTTGCGGCCCATATGGGGCAGTCCGCGATCCTGATAATAGGAACAACCCGGCTTATCGATATCGGTTCCCTTCCAAACCACCGTCTTCATAATGGATGGATCGCTCTCATAATCGTTGGGGATTAGATTGTTCGGGCAAATTGCTATACACGCAAAGTTGCATTCGGGTATCGTTTTTTCACAGAGATTCAACGACAGGGGGTTGTCCGCTGTCAGCTTGGCATCGGTCAGCAACTGAGCAAAACGCTGGCGGGGGCCGAACTGAGGTGTTAACAATAGATTGCTCAATCCGAACTCACCCAAGCCTGCCTGAACCGCTGCATGCTTGTGAGATAAGATCCCCTTTAAGGAGCTTAAATCATAGGGATCCGAGGCATGAACGGGCAATGCCAGAAATCCTCTCTTTGTCAAAAACCGCGCAATTCCAAGCAGGGCTTGATCCAGTTGATTGTTCATCATTATCATCATACGGCTATACATGGCACGAATTTCCGGCAATCCGTCAATTAACGTATCTGACCAGCGAAGCGCCATAACAATACTGGATTTGCATTCCGTCAAAAGATCTTTGGGCCGATTGTATCCCTTTGGAGTGAGTTCATTGAGCGCGTCGGTGGATGCGATACCAACAAGATCCATGCCTTGATCAAGCACAAATTGTTTAACTTCATTTGTAAGCTCCTGCATTTTCTACCTCCAGGTCGTCGTTAAATCGAAAATTTTATGGTAGATGGTATCACAGTAGGGTGTGGCTTTCAATTATGCTGTAAATAGGTTTGAAATTTAGTCGATGTCCGGTTGACACAAAACCTTCTTATACTTAAAATAGATTTTTCGTTTAACAGGGTGAACCTCAATTAAGCGTTTCAAATTTTGGAAGGGAAGGATAGCCGATGCAGCAAGACACCACTCATATGGATCCCAGAGAAAGCGAGATGGCCAGCCAGGCCTATCTTCAGCAGCTGAAAAACACATTTGAGCAACTGCCCAACGAGATTCCGCTTTATCTGTTTGTCGCTAAAGGGCAGGATGATGTTTTTACCCAAGCCAACCGGGAGGTGGTTCGCGCCTTTCGCCAGCTGACCGACAAAATTACGATGCGCGAATACGATCTGGACCATGAGCTGGCCGAAAAATGGAATGTGACCCACTCCCCGACATTGGTCATCGCCCCGGAAAAATATTCTATTCATTGGCTGGGGGCCCCGATGGGAGAAGAAGCCCGGACATTTCTTGAAATATTGATTCTTATCGGTCTGGGGAAAAGCCAGCTTAGCGAGCAATCTTTAAAAGTGATCAAACGGGTTAATTCCGAAAGACAGGTTAAGATATTTGTCAGCCCGACCTGTCCTTACTGTCCACAGCAGGCCATTAATGCGGTCAAAGCCGCCATCGAGATGCCGGACAGGGTTTCGCTGGAAATTGTCGATATTCAGAGCGAACCGGAGCTGGCCGAGCAATATTCGGCCCAGAGTGTGCCCCAGGCATTTGCCAACGATGTTCTTATTGGTCAAGGCGCGCAGCCGGAGGAGGTTTTTGTTCTTTCGCTGGAAAAATTGGAGGCCCAGACCATCTTCATTCCGGAAAGTGATGCCGAGCTTGTTGAAACCGATCTGCTGATTGTCGGCGGGGGGCCAGCCGGTTTAACCGCCGGTATTTATGCGGTGCGCAGCGGAATGCGCACCGCTATTGTCGAACGGGACGCCCTTGGCGGACAGGTCGCCACAACACCGATTGTTGAAAATTATCCAGGTTTTACGTCGGTGGGCGGCAAATCGCTGGTTGACATCATGGTCAGTCATGCCCTGCAATACGTGCAGATTTTTCAGGGCGAGGCTGTCGTGGATATCCAACCCGGCCCACCTATTACCGTCAAGACAAACCGCAGACAATTTAACACCAAAACCATCCTGCTGGCCACCGGTGCCAGTCATCGCCACCTCGATATCCCCGGCGAAGCGCGCCTGTCCGGGAGAGGGGTGAGCTACTGCAGTACATGCGACGGGCCGCTGTTTAAGGGTAAAAAAGTGGTGATGGTGGGCGGCGGAAACAGCGCGGTTACCGAAGCCCTGCACCTTTTTCACATGGGTATTGACGTGACCCTGATCCATCGTCGGGATAAATTGCGCGCTCAGGATTTTCTGGCACAACAGCTGATTGACAATAACATTCCGATACTCTGGAACACCGAAGTCAAGGAAATCCGGGGAGAAGATCGCGTCGACGAAATTTTATTGATTAATAATAAGACTGACGAAACAACCGAGTTCAAAACCGATGGCGTTTTTATTGCGATTGGCTATACTCCGGCAGTGGAGCTCGCCCAGCAAATCGGTTTGGAGATCAATGCAGAAGGCTATATCAAGCAGGATGGCAAGCACCGCACCACAGTGCCCGGCGTGTATTCAGCCGGTGATGTGGAAGGCGGCTACAAACAGATCGTTACCGCCTCGGGCCAGGGTGCCGAAGCTGCCATGACCATTTTTGAGGACCTCATCAATCCCTATTGGCTGGATGGGAAAAAAGAACAACGAACGGCAGATAAAATGGAAATTGAGGGTTAATTTGCGAAAAAGCGCCTCATAATAAGTTAACCGATTAGATTCATTTTGCTCTATAAGATATAGAAATTTAATAATAAAAATGCAGGGTCAATACAGATCCTGCATTTTTTATGACAATGCCGGCGCCTTTGCTTTTCGAAAGGTTCGGGCCGCCTCGGATCAGCCGGCAATCAAGCGTGGTCTGCCATCTTTTCTTTGGCTGATGCCTTTAGCGATGACTAATTTTTTGCCGATTTTTTTACCGTCATTCAAAACCCGGACATCCTGTCGGGACGCTGTTTTTTTCACCGAGGTGGTGTGCGGGTATCTGAATGTAAAGTAATTTTCCAGTTGCGGATCTGCCTTTCGAACGAGGGCAAAAATGTCTTTCTTTATTTTTCTTTTTACGACGTTTGACTCCAGCTTGCTGCGAAATCCTTCGATAATGCCTGCCGCAAAATCGGTTTTGCGAAAACGGTTCAGTTTTTTATTATGATTGTATTTGAGCCATTGAGCATCAATGACCTGAACAATGAAATCATGCACATATTCAGCAATTTTTAGATTTTGTACGGTGCCGCTGATTTCCAGAACCCGGCCCATTTTCTGCTTTTCGATGACATAGGCCGGCACCCAGATTCCGGCGACAAAATAATAATCCTGCAGTAAATTGGCAAGGTGGTAATCTTCACGGGGGTGGCGCAGGGCAGGGGAGCCCAGAAAAATACTCAAAAACTGGCGCTTTCCCTTATGACGGATAAGTCCGATATTATGCCGCGCAATGAGTTCGTGGGCTTTGGTCATGGCGGCTTCGGCCTCAAAGCGGTTTTTACTTTCAGCCAGAGCCAGCAGCTTTTTGACACGCAACATGCGCCTGTCATGCACATTGGATGTATCTCGCAGCAAGCGATCCTGAAGTGGCGCATAATTGGCGGATGCTGTGGAATCGATGTGAAGCAGTTGACAGGCCCGTTTGAAGGCCGTGCCGTGAGGCATTTGGCCGAATGCGCCCCACAGTTGATACGCGATTTGATGGGCCATTTCATGCAACAAAACGTCACGAATCGAATCCCAGGGATAATTGAGTACCAGCTGCCTGCTCAAAGAGATTTCCCGCTTTTGTGGCGACCAGTTTCCCCATTGATTTTTCAAATCCTTTATTGCAAACGTCGGCCTTCGGATCAGCGGCTGGGTTGCCGCGTCCAGACCGAGCCAGGCCGCATCCCATTCACAGGCTATTCCGTGCAGGATGCGATACTCCATATCCTGCTGGACCTTTATTCTTATTGATTTTGTGGGATTTTTTCGTTTCAAATTCGGCATAATTTTTCGGCGGCGCTTTCATGGGAAACGATTCCGTTACAATCTTAATCACGGGACCATAGGTCAATGACCAAGCGGTGTCAAGAATGCAACGCACCAATTAAAGAATATCAGCAGATTGCGCAGATTGTTTTATTAATTATGCTATTCCGTCTGTATGGAATTGAGGAGCAGTTGGAAGGTCAAAGCGTGTTTATGCCTAATTTATGGCTTGATTATTCTTAACCGCCTGATAGTTTTATATTGAAACATTCGCGGAAGGATGGCTGCAGAACAATACCGCATTCCGAAATTGTATCTGCTGCGGCATTCCATGTTTTTTAAGGAATAACTGAATTTTGAAGAATCGCCTGCTAAAGAAGAAAAATGATTATCCTGGCCACCCCCGGGTGGCTGTCGGCGCCGTGGTATTCAAGGATGATTGTGTTTTACTGGTTCGCAGGGGGCAGCCTCCTGGGGAAAATCTCTGGGCCATCCCCGGCGGCAATGTGGAGATCGGCGAAACGCTTCAGGAAGCTGCCGAAAGAGAAATACTGGAGGAAACGGGTGTTCAAATCCGGGCCTCAAAACCGATTTATACCTTTGAGTTTATCGATCGAGATGCAGCCGGAAAAGTTCGATTTCATTACGTGATTGTTGATCTGGCTGCAGATTATGTTCAGGGAGAACCGTCACCGGGGGATGATGCGGTCGAAGCCCGCTGGGTTTCCGCCAGGGAGATCCATAATCTTAAGGTGAGCACAACGACATTTAAATTATTAAAGGCCAGGTTCGGCTTTGGCAGTTAAAATGAAAGCTCGTATTCATGTGGGAGGATTTGGATTAGAAGCGGTTTCAAAACCTCAGATCAGGTCCAAGGGCACGCCGTCAGGCCGATCGGGAAAGCGCAGTCCGCCTGAGGCGGATGAAACCACTTCTAGGAGTTATCGAGATTAAGCTCAATCTCAACCCGGCGATTCTTTTGCCTGCCCGTTTCCGTTTCGTTACTGGCAATCGGATTTTTGGGGCCCAGGCCCAGCGCTTTTATCTTGAGCGGTTCAACGCCTTTGCCGACAAGGTAACCTTTGACCATATTGGCCCTGAACTGAGAAACACTGACATTATAACTGTATGCTCCGCTTGAATCCGTATAGCCGCTGATATTGATACTGGTTTCTGGGTTGTGGACCATAAAATCAGCAATACGATCCAGCATATCATAGGCTCGATCCGGAAGATCGTTCGAGTTGTGTTTGAAGTAGATCACTATTTTGCGATCCGGAAAAGGGCTGACCTGCGGCTCGGTTGATAATTCATCTTTCCGGTTTGCCATTATCGGCTGGCCAGAGTCCGCAGAATCCGTGCCCTCAATGGCCTGCTCATCGAACCGTTTTAAAGCCGGCAAATTCTTTGTATTTTCATTTTCGCCAACCACCCCGGGAACGAAAGATTCTTTGGCTTTTAAAGCTGGAGAATCATAAGTTTGGGGGGCGATCTCTTCCATTTTCCAGCGAGGTGTATCTTTTAATTGCAGGTTGAATAAAAAATACCCGGTGGCCACGAGCAGCAAAACAATAACGGCTAAATATCCGAGTCGTTTGCCCGTAGATTTATTTTGAAGCACGGCGAATGGGCTTTCTGCCGGTTCAAAAAATTCCCGGTCATTTTTTTCTTTTTTCGTCTCATTAAGCGGAATCTTAAGCTCTTTTTCACATTCCTTGATCACCCCGGCATCGATGATTTTTTTCCCGACGGAATATCCGGTCAGCAGCGCGTGATCACAAATGATATTTACCAGTCGTGGATATCCATGAGAAAAGGCATAGACTTTTCGCACCGCTTCCGGCTTAAAAAGCTCCCGGGTGCATCCGGCAACTTTGAGTCGATGGCTGATGTATTCCTGTGTCTCCTTCTCGGTCAGGGGATCAATATGGTAGCTAACCGTTATTCGTTGTCTGACTGCCTTGTTGCGATCTTCGTTGACCGTCTTGTTGAATTCGCTTTGACCGACAAAAAAAATGTTGATCAATTTGCGGTTGTCCAGCTCGATGTTCGACAAAAGCCTGATTTGCTCGATGAGCTCGTGGTTGAGCCGCTGGGCTTCGTCAATGATCAACAAGACTTTCTTATCGGTTGCCGACGCTTTGTGCAGGAAATGTTTCAAGTGGATCAGAAAAGCGCCTTTGCTGTCAAAGCGCCGGTTCATCTTGAATTCTTCGGAAAGAAAATTAAAAAAATCAATACTGCTTAGCCCGGGGTCCGGGATGGTGGCCACAATTGCCGCAACGTCAATTATCTTTATCAGGCCGTGGATTAAAACGGTTTTGCCGGTCCCGACATCGCCGGTTAGCAGCAGAAAACCTTTGTTTTCCATGATACCGTATTTAAGCGTCGCGAGGGCTTCCTTATGTTTTTCACCGAGCCACAAAAACTTCGGGTCCGTCGTGATTTGGAATGGCTTAACTTTTAAGTTATAAAATGACTGATACATGAGGAATCGGTTTTCTTTATCCGAAAGGGTAAAAAAAATTAAGTAGGGTTATCGCCTGATAAAGCCGCGGCTATAATAGAAATAGATCACAATCCAGAGCACAAAAAAGAGGATAATATAGGCCGTTCTTTGGCGTACGAGTTTTTTGCGCCTTTTATCAATCAAATTGACGGAATTTTTTAACTCTCTTTTTACAATCTCAAGCTCATTCATCAGGGCCTGGATATCGGCATTTTCTGAATATGCTACCAGGCGCTTTGATTTGCTTTCAAAGTCACGGACATTAAAGGAATCGAACAAGATTTTCTGCTTTTCTGTTAAATATGAAATTTCATGAATCTCTTTTGCAAATTCGGCGCAGTAAAATTTTTTATAGGGATTGATGGCGGGCACTTCTCCCAGCTGTTTAATTCTGTTTTCGATACCGCCTTCCAGTTCAGCCGTAATTTCCAAAAGGTTTCTATCCAGCTCTTCAATGAAGCTGTTGTTTTTAATCAGATCCTCTCCGGATAGAGAAGAAATAAAGAAAATCAGAAAAGCGGCTGTCAAACAGCTGGTAAATATTCGGATTAGTGCAACAACATCACGACTGACTGAGAGCATGAGGGCCTGGCCTTTCGAAAAATCGCAAAGCACAAAGCGGCTTTGCGGAGCTGTAACAGCAGGTAATATAAATATTCTATATTACAATATAATTTGTTAAAATCGTACAGGAAAATTGCTGAAATGTCAATATAAGGAATAACCTAATCGTATAGCGGTAAGGTGCCATTATTCAGGCGGTGTTCAAAGATGACGGCGGTATACCGGGTTGTCTGCGTTTTTCAAACACGGTGTCCGGCGCGGTGTCGCTGCGGCTTCCGGACGCTTGATTTTACCGCGAAGTTTCAGCCTCCTTTTGGTTTGCCAGATTCTGGTGAATTTCACTAAGGTTGTTGGTTGTTCCCATATATTGCTGGACCCATTGCGGCGTCCGTTCGTATTCTTTGGCCATTGCGGCGATAGCTTCTGTGAATGTATTGTGTTTTGAGCTGGCGCTCGTCCAGTATTTCTGTGGCCGTCGTGGATTATAGAAAAGTGTTTCAGGTATCTTTTGCTTTTTTTCTTCCGGCAGCTCCACCGGCGCATTTAATTTGCCCCTGCTCAAATTTTGATGGATTTTATAAAGGTCATTGGTGTCTCCCATGTGATGCTGAATCCATTCCAAAGAGCGGTCATACTGTTTCGCCAGTGCTGCGATGGCTTCTTTAAAAGAATGGTGTTTGCTATCTGCACTGGTCCAGTATTTTTGCGGGCGCCTGGGGTTATAGAATTGTAATCCCTTGGTTTTAACCGTATCGGGTTTTGTTGCACCGATTTTGGAATCCTTTTGAGGTAGCGGTTTCTTCCGGAGGGTGGCGGCCTGTTTGATTTCGGCAGATGGCGCCGCCTTTTTTTCAGCGGCCTTGGCGGGCATCTGGGAATCCTTGTCAGGAAGGCTTTTAGATTGTTTTTTGATTTCTGTTTTCTCTATGCGGTCCACATCTTTTTTTTGATAAATCAAAATCGTGCCTTCATACTCGCATTTGACTTCTCCTTTTTCTTCCCAGGCTCGGTCCCTGCAGACCGTTTTCATACCATCTTTAAAAAAGATGATATCAGCTCCCGTATCGAACGGCATAAAAATGATAACAAAAAAAATCAAAGCAAATTTCTTCACGTATTTTTTCCTTGATTCAGCATGGGACAGCAGGAGAGGCCTTGGATTTTAAGTTCCAATCATTTCTTTTTATAATAATCCGAAAAAATTTGCAAAGTCAAAAAATCATTAAGCCTGAGGTTCCCGGTGCTGAAATGCTCAATTTGGATGGAAAGTGGCAGGCAAATGGTCAAGTGCAGTGATGAAGGGTCACCGTGAGTATTTTGTCGCTAAAACAAATACGTAAATTGCCATAAATCGAAAATAAACCAATGGTTTTCCGGTGGGTTTTTTAATTATTTAAATTGTATGGTGAAAATCTGCTAAGCGGAAGACTCGGCGGCAGTGGAGCCTTCTTTCAGGGTTTCTTTAACCGCCGTCAGCATCTGATCTCTATCAATAGGCTTTGTGAGGGTGCGGTTTGCGCCCAGCTTCTTGGCACCGTCCAGATATCCTTCAGGGCGATTTACTCCCCCTCCTGACATGGCGATGATTTTTACGTTGGGGAATTCTTTTTTCAGATCAATAATCATGCCGATGCCGTCTTTATTCGGCATAATAAGATCCGTGATGATTAGGTCGGCAGGTTTCTCGCGGTATTTTCTGATTCCTTCGATGCCGTCTGGGGCCTCGACGACCTCATATCCAACTCTTTCCAGCATCAATCTGAGCATCGATCGGATTTGAGATTCGTCATCGATAATAAGTATGCGTGCCATCAAACACAGCTCCTTTCTAAATCAATTGAACCATGATAATTGCCGTATCTTTAAAATCCGGTTATTTTAAATTAAATCACAATTTTAGCTGTCTTTCAACACCAAAAAACGAGATTGTGTTACAATATATTGTAATTATTATCTTTATCCTGTATGAACCATTCGGTTTGGTCGGATTTGAGAAGATCAATTTCGGTTTGATTTATGCTGGCCTTATGATAAGATCTTATCTGAATAATGGTGATAATTAGCTGAAATACCCTGTAAAATTACCGCATATCAGATGGAAATGGAGATGGTTTATGCAGATTTCAAAGGAGAATGAAAATTCACATCCAGAAACACCGGTTTCGGTTTGTCCGGCCGGTGAGGCTTTCCAATTACCCCAGGAAAAAGATTATCAAAAGGAATTTAAGCGCTTACAACGGATCGTAAAAGAACAGCGATTGACGGGGAGGGAAATTGTTGTGGTCATGGGCGTTGGTTTCGTCGGGGCGGTGATGGCAGGGGTAGTCGCCGATTCAACGGATCCGGAAAGCAACACCCCCAACAAGTTCGTTATTGGCATGCAGCGGCCTTCAACCCGCTCATTTTGGAAAATTCCCTATATCAACAGAGGCATCGCGCCGGTTGAAGCCGAAGACCCCGAAGTTGCGCCTCTTATCAAGCGCTGTGTCAAAGAAAAGAAAACCCTGATAGCCACCTTTACTTATGAAGCGCTGAGTCTGGCTGATGTTGTCATCGTTGATGTGCAGTGCGACTATTTTAAAGAAACATTCGGTGATGTCCGCCAGGGTCACGCCGATATCATGGCACTGGAAGCCAGCCTTAAAATCATCGGGGAAAAGATAAAACCGGAATGTTTGGTTTTAATTGAAACCACGGTGCCGCCGGGAACCACCGAATATATAGCCTATCCCATCATCAAAAAAGCTCTTGAAAAACGCGGGCTGACGGATTGCGAGCCGCTTTTAGCCCATTCATTTGAGCGCGTCATGCCGGGACGCAATTATGTGGCGTCCGTGCGGGATTTCTGGCGGGTTTGCAGCGGCATTAATGAGACGGCCCGGGAGCGTGTCCGGATCTTTTTATCCGAAATACTCAATGTGGAAAAATATCCGCTGACCGTACTGGACCGTCCGATTGAAAGTGAAACCTGCAAAATCGTTGAAAATTCTTACCGCGCTACGATCCTGGCATTTCTAGATGAATGGAGTGTGTTTGCCGAACGCAACGGCGTGGACCTTATTAAAGTCATTGAAGCCATTAAAATCCGGCCCACCCATTCCAATATGATTTTTCCCGGTCCGGGCATTGGCGGCTATTGTTTGCCGAAAGATGGTGGCTTGGGCGTGTGGGCTTACCATACGCTGATGGGCTTTGAAGATGACGTGTTTAAAATTACGCCGGCCGCCATTGACATCAATGATACCCGCTCTTTGAGAGTGCCGCAGCAGGTGCGGGATGCACTGCGCAATATGGGAAAGATCGTCGCAGCTTCGAAAATCGTGCTGCTGGGCGCGTCATACCGCCAGGGAGTAGGCGACACCCGTTACAGCGGCTCGGAAATTATCGTTCGCAAGTTAGCCGAGATGGGCGCGGAAATTGCGGTAAGCGATCCCTATGTCAAACACTGGTGGGAAATTGAAAAGCAGGACACCTATCCGGCGCCGGATCATTCCATGAAACGATTTTTCCGCAATCAAGACAGGCTGGGCGAAACCCGCATTGAAAAGGATTTGCCTAGTGCCCTTCAATTTGCCGATGCAGTCATTTTTGCCGTGCGGCATCAGGAATACCTCGAACTGGACCCCGAAGAAGTTGTAAAAATGATCGGGCGTCCGGCGGCCATCGTTGATTGTTTCGGCGTTCTGAGCGACGAAAAAATACGACGCTATTTTGAGCTGGGCTGCGAAGTCAAGGGGCTGGGCCGCGGGCATGTCAAACGCATTAAAGATGATGTCAAACAAAACGATCAAGCCGGTTCTTAAGACAACAACGACATTATGACACGCCAAAAAGAAACCAAAATTAAACGGCTAATTGCCAGGGGAGTTCGGGTTTCCTGCCCGGAAAGTATCGAAATCGGTGAAGAAGTTGATGTTGATAGAATCTCGGGCGACGGTGTGGTCATACATGCGGGGTCTAAAATCTTCGGCAACGCGACAGTTATTTTAAAAGGCGCTGTCATCGGGTTTGAAGCCCCGGTTACCGTTAAAAACTGTCAGATCGGACCCGGGGTTGAACTGAAAGGCGGTTTTTTTGAAGATGCGGTGTTCCTGGCAAACGTCAAAGCCGGTCTGGGGTCACATGTGCGTGAGGCAAGCATTTTTGAAGAGCAGGCCCGTATTGCCCACACCGTGGGAACCAAACACACGATCCTTTTTCCGTTTGTTACCCTGGGAAGCTTAATCAATTTTTGCGATTGTCTGATGGCCGGTGGCACCAGTCGCAAGAATCACAGTGAGGTGGGCAGCTCCTATATCCATTTTAACTTTACACCCAATCAGGATAAGGTGACGGCATCCCTGATCGGTGATGTGCCAAAAGGCGTGATGTTAAATCAGCCACCGATATTTCTGGGTGGCCAGGGCGGACTGGTCGGCCCCTGTCGGCTGGCTTACGGCACAACAGTGGCTGCCGGTACGATCGTTCGCAAGGATGAACTCAGGCCCGGGCGCTTATTGTATGGCGCTAAGCTTAAAGAGGGTAACCTGTCATATTCACCCGGGCGCTATCGAAACGAAAAACGGGTGGTGCATAACAATATCATTTATATTGCCAATCTGATTGCTCTGGGTCAGTGGTACTGCCACGTGCGCAGCCAGTTTATATCAGAATATTTTACGGAACCATTGTTGGCGGGGCTCGAAGAAAAATTGAATCGCGCAATCTCAGAGCGGGTTAATCGGCTTGAGGCGCTATGCGACAAGATACAAATATCACTGGAATTGGAAACAAAAAAAAGGGGTAAGGCTGACAGCCCGTCTCCTGTAATGAAGCAAAAACAGGAATGGGTGACCCAATGGCCCCGGATGAAGGATTTGCTCAATCAGAGCCGCGCCGAACCAGGAGAAGCGCGTGACCGGGATGCCTTCCTTGAAAACGTGCAGAAGGGGATCAAGAAAGACGGGTTGGATTATATTTCGGTGATTCAGGGGCTGCCACCGTCTGATGCGGCTATCGGCACCCAATGGCTCCAGGGACTTGTTGACCGGGTGGTCCATGTGACACTCAATATGAT
>JASFPY010000016.1:0-13501 GCA_050115755.1 Desulfobacteraceae bacterium
ACCCAGCAGGCATAACCCGATGCCCGTAGTCTGCAGCCGGGTGACCTTCTCTTTAAACACGATCCATGTGATCACTATAATAGCAGCTGGCATCGTTGTTTGGATCAGCGCTGCGTTGATGGCGGTGGTTGTATGAACAGCGATGTAAAGCAGCGTATTAAACCCGGTGATTCCGAACAATGATAAAAAAAGCAACATCTTCCAGTGCCGGGTAAAAAGCGGCCAGTCCCGCTTTACATGCTGATACGCAAAGGGAAACAGCAGCAATGATGCAGTTGTCCAGCGCCAGAAGGCAAGACTAACCGGCGGGATAATGTCGACTACACCCCGTGCTAAAACCGCATTGCTTGCCCAGCACAGCGGCGCTATCGCCAGCAGCAGATAGGGCAGTAATTTAATCATCCGGTTCTGCTGACCGTTGGAATTGGCTAGACGCATCTTGAATCTTTTTCGCGTTTCAGAAATCAGGTGTTTGTGCGATGGTCTGCGGCCTGACGCATCGCTTAAAAAATAGAGCAAATATCGAACAATCCCGGCATTATGTCAAGCACAGCGGGATAGATTCAGGTTGACAGCGTTTAGATTATAGTTAATATCAGGTTGTTATGGAAGAAACACCCCAAGATGAATATGAAGGGCAGGAAAAGCAGCCCCGGGCCGGGACTTTCTGGTGGATCCGACAGATCATTCTGATCGCAATTGCCGGGTTTTATCTGCTATTTGGCATTCAATTGCTGGTTTCAGCCTACCGGCTCAATGATCCGACATACTTCATCTTTACATTTTACGCATCCAATTTTATCATCCTGTTCAGCGGCGCGCTGCTTTTTGGGTTTATTTACCGGCTGTTCAGGACCTATCGTCAATTAAAACAGAATTGATTTAACGATTAACATCATAGTACAAAAGGTCAGCTGCTTTTTGATCTTTCCCTCGAAATATTTTCCACACCAGGCGTGGATTTTTAAAAAGAAACCAGTCTCCGAACTCATCAAATTTCCTGCAGGAAGTGAGAATATGTGCCTTTGTTATGGTCTTAAATCGCTTGCCCTTGCTTTTACCGTAAGATTTTAACCGCCTGGCAAAGTCAATATCTTCGGCACTGACAAGCGATTCATTAAATCCCCCCAGCGCCTCAAAATCCTTCCGATAACACCAGAACAATCCGCCCGATACGCGATAGATAAACACAGCGGGTAGGATGGCCAACAGAGAAACAAAAATTCCAAAAGACATTCTTTCAGGCAAAATAACAACACCGCCACCAATGAATTTTCCAGTTGAGAGATTTTTTTCAATCTCTTTTAACATGGTCGCAGTCATCTGGCTGTCTGCATCGATGGTAACGATGATTTGTCCGGAAGCAGATCGGGCAGCGGCATTTCTGATTTTTGCAAGATTTTTGGCGTCTTCCTTAATGATGGCGGCACCCTGATTTGCGGCAATATCCGCAGTTCGATCGGTGCATCGGTTAAGTGCTACAATTATTTCTGTTTCACCCGGATAGGGTTGTGCTGCCCGTTTGATCGATTCCAGGCACCGGCCGATAAATGCCTCCTCGTTATGGGCAGGTATAATGACTGAAAATTTCATTTCCAATGAGCGAATCAGTTCGCTTCCTGAAAACCTTCAACGACTTCAAGGGGTAAAGCAAATAAAATTCCTTTGCCGGGCTCACAAAGATCCCCGCAGTGACATTTGACAATTTCGACGGCTTTATCAAGGGTTTCTTTGTTCTTTATGACGGTCAGCAAAATATTGTTGGCCGATTCGAGGTCGGTAATGACCTTGTTGATATGGTCCGACGACAGTAAAGACACTCTTGTCTGCATTAAAACTCTTCCCATACCGGTGCCGTTTACGACCGTTGAGCCCGTGATGCCTATTTTGGCAAAGCCCGCCATAATATCTGACAGTGGCTGGGTTTGTTTCAATATACTAACCAGCAAATACATTGAGCACCTCCTTGATCACATTTAAGCCTGATGATCATTTGCCTTTTGTAATTCTTCTTAGCGGTTATATCTCTTTCATACCGACGTTATTAACACAATCATAATCGCCCAACTTGGGCTCAGTTTAAACGCTATATCCGTTTTGGCTGTCCTGTCTTATTTTGAAAATTCTTGCAGCACACTTTTCAGAAAAGATCACTGGCACATCTGGCTGTTTGGCAAATCTAAATTTAACAAAATTACCGAATAAACGCCTGCTTCCCGCTTCGGTTGATATCTCCGCCCAGGGGATAAACAGAGGCGCGTGGCCCACACGAAAAATGGGTAGCACGGCCAAATAAAGTCCATATTTGTTGGCGCCAACTGTTATGCAATTGTTGTAATTCGTCCATCGCCGCATACCGATGCTTTTTAGCCACATTTTTTTGCCGTCAAATATTGAATTCGCCCGATAATCCCGGGACAACATATTCCAGCCGCCGACAACAGACAGTAATTTACTGACACCCACCCAAATAATGATGAACGATAAAATATAGGCCGACACGGAAAACGGATCAAATTGATTTAGGTTCATGATTAAACGTTCCATATTGCAAAGATCGAATGTTGAATTTTCTAAATCCTTTTTGATATCCAGTTTTGAAGTAGATGAAAGTTTTAGACTACTTCTAACGGCGTCTTACCGTTATAGCTTGAATCCCGGCTTTCATTATCATTTTTCTCAAAACGGGATTGAATATAAAATCAGTTTACCTTCTTTAAAGACGGTCTTGCCAAACTTCATGCCATATCTGGCGAGTTTTGCTTTTAGCATTGCAAATTTATCAGCGGCTTTTCTTTTGTAAGACAGCGCCGCTCCAATCAGCAGATAGTTTCCCTTTGGAATCGTCCAGCAGTAATAATCGGTGATGTTGCGATCAAAAATCGAAGTGAAGTAAGGAAAGTCATTTTTGCGTTCAACCCATTCCTGTATGGCGACATATTTTTGGGGAAAAAGCTGCCGCTTTTCGATGAGTAAGACTTTATAACGATCCCCGATAAGCCTGGCAAGAGTGGCTCCGGCAGGACCGGCACCGATAATGGCTACATCATACATAAATCAAATTCACCCACTGATTTTTATACTGCTTCACTTTAACCTGGCTGCCCGGTGCGATTTGGCGTGCAACCAGATGTCCATACCGATCTTTAAAAAAATGAGTACACAAAGCAGCCCGGCCGGTGAGCCCAGCTTCATAACGAACACACCGCCGGCAATGATGGCCACATGCATCAAAACAATTCGTTTGTACGGGCGCATCATGATTTGGTTGATTTTAAGCGACCGGTATTCCTTTCCCCATAAAAAATTCTTCACAAAAGATATACCGTGGCTGACGGCCAGTCCCAGAGCCGGCCACTCCAGTCCCGGCGGCCGGCTTTGCCACAATTGCATCACCACCGAGTATAGAAGCTGCAGAAATATTAGCGGGCCCATCCATGGCTTCCCCGGGTCTAAAGCATTCGCGGAGGGTCCGATTTTAAAAAAAGCCAGCAGAAAAAAGCCGTGTACGGCACAAAAACCGCCGAAGTGCACGCAAAAAAAAGGAATCATAAACAATTTCTGAAATTGCCCTGCGGGTGATTCAACTTTTACCAGAATCATCCTGAAAATATTGATCACTCCGATAATCAAATTCTCGATCCAGTAAAGCAAAACGATTGCTGCTGCATCCCAATCCAGAAAGACAACGCCGAAAAGGGGCAGCAGATTGGCGATCGTAAGTGCCTGTATGGAAAGTGAGGGCTTTTGCAGATTTTTATGGGAGACGAATCGCTTCATAAGCTATAAATATTTTCGCATATCATGTTTAAAAATGCAAAAAAAGTAATCTATGTAACTAAATTTACTAATAAATTATTTTGGGCATCGGCGGGATCGATTAAAAATCACCATTTATATTTTCGGCGAAATAATGTGCGAATTGAGGTGGGTTATAGATAATATCAGGCTAAAATATCCCGGTTGACCGGAGGCGGTTTGATCTCATTTTGAACTTTTTCTTTATACAGGCAATAGAACCGGAAAACCAAAATCAGGCTCAGCCATCCGAGTATGGAAAAAAGTGAATCGACCAATGTTCCAAAATACAGATTATAAAGCCCGATCTGATGAAGGAACAGTTGAGTTAATAATAAGGAGACAATCAGTAAAGACCCAATAATGATGACGGCATTGGCAAGCCGCCAGCTATATTCTTTGGTGACCTGAGCGCTTTTCTTCAAGGCATCAACGGGTTTTAGATCATCTAAAACAATAAAGAAACAGTAAAACGACAGCCGCACGGCAATAATGATGCCGGGGACAATGAATAAGAGCAAGCCCATGAAAGTAAAGAAAATGTAAATCAGAGAACCGATCAGCAGGTTGAAAAGATGTTTCCAGCTGCGGGAAACACATTTTTTTAGATCGATTTGGGTTCCCCGGATAATCATCGCATATAATGATATCTGAGCGCCGGTTGAAAGCGGATAAATAATCAAGGTGGCCATTAGAAAAATCAGACCAAATGTGTTGTAAAATTCAGATGAGGTATTACTGAAATAATGGATATTTTGAATCAGAATATAGGGGAACTCGATGGCCAGCGTTAGAATTGAAATCGGCCATATATTTTTTTTAAAAAATTGAAAAATATCTTTAAGCACTTCCAGCAAAATAGACCCGCCTTTATTTTTGGGATGGGTTTTAATTATAGCCTTTGTCGATACAGGTCAAGTGCGCTGATCTTTGCACAGCCTCATTTTACCACCAACCAGACACCCAGCAGCATCGAACAAAGGCCCAGTACACGCGTCATTTCCATCGGGCGGACAGCGGCGCCGAAAAAGCCGAAATGATCAATCAGTGAAGCAATCAAAAACTGCGAAGCGACAATCAGCGTAAATCCCTTAACGACGCCCAGCCGGGGCACCACATAACCAATTGAACCAACAATGATCAAACCCAATACCCCGCTGCTGAAGGCGTACCACGGGACACCCTGCCAGTTTTTTAAATTGCCGCCGCGAAAAGCGATCAAGATCAACGCAATCGTTAACCCACCGCCGACATAGGTGATAAATACACCGGTTATTGTTCCCATGCCGCGTTCCAGCAAACCCATGAACTGGCCTTGCAGGGAGATGGCGATCCCACCCATAATTGCGATGCCGATCAGAAAAACGGTGCTCATCTGTCAATTCCTCCATGATGGTTCATAAAATGATAGATGTCTTGATCTGTTGCGCGCTGTCTGTTAATTGACGGGTTCTAATGGGGGTTGTCAAAAAAAACGTTCCAGTATACGAACATTTTTTTCTACAACCATTTATGCCGCTTTTCCTTAAATCGGAACAAAATTACGAAAAGCGGGTTGATTTTGCAACAGCAAAAGGCGCATACGGATACCTGGCGAATATGACCTTGTTGGAACACATACCGGCCATTATTAAAATGATAATGATCTTTTTTCTGGTGTTGATATGCATCCGAAAAAAGCTTTCTTTAGGGAATGCCTTTTTGTTGGGGACTCTGTTTTTAAGCTTTTTATTCGGGTTGAAACCCCGGGCAACCGTAACGTCCATTTTCGCATCCATTACCGATCCCAAAACCCTTTCTATTGCCGCGGTCGTTTCCCTCATTCTGGTCCTTAGCAGCAGTATGGAGCTGGCCGGCCAGATGCAGCGCATGCTGAAGAATTTTCAGGGCCTGGTTTCAAGCCCGCGGCTGAATCTGGTTATTTTCCCTGCTCTGATCGGATTGTTACCCATGCCGGGAGGAGCCGTCTTTTCTGCACCCATGGTCAAGGAACTGGGAATTCGCTCAAAATTTTCCAAAGCCCAGTTGAGTTTTGTCAATTACTGGTTCCGCCATATCTGGGAATACTGGTGGCCACTGTACCCGGGGATTTTATTGACTACCATTATCACGGAAATCAGCCTGGTTGCCATCATTGCGGTCATGTGCCCGTTTACGGCCGTCGCCTTGTGGCTGGGGTATCGCGCCTTGAAAGGTCCCGGCAGCCTCCCGGCAAGCCATAACAAAAATCCGCGCCTGCGCCCGCCGCTGTGGCCTTTTATCAAGGAGCTGGTGCCTATTTTGGTGGTGATATTTCCGGGTCTGGCAATGGGCCTTCTTTTTTCAAAATTATTTCCAGCTTTTTCGATCTCTAAAGAAATCGGCTTGGTCCTTGCCCTCTGTATGGCGATTGCCTGGGTATGGTATCAAAACAAAACACCTAAAAAAAAGATCTTAGCGACGCTGACCAATCCTCAGCTTCTTAATATGATGTACATGATTGTCGGCATATTGATTTTTAAGGGTATTTTAACTGACAGCCACGCAGCTGGCGCCATCAGTCAGGAGTTGATCAAAATGCACATTCCTCTTGTGCTGATTGCCGTGTTGCTGCCGCTTTTGGTTGGCTTGTCGGGCGGAATTGTTATTGCCTATGTAGGCAGTACGCTTCCCATCCTGGTGCCCATGATCCAGTCTATGGGTGAAGCACCGTTTTTGCCGGCTTATGTCATGCTGATCCTTGTTAGCGGCTTTATGGGCGTCATGCTTTCGCCGATGCACCTGTGCTTCCTGCTAACCAATCAGTACTTTGGTGTCACCCTGAGATCCGTCTATCGGCATCTTTGGCTGCCCTGCGTCTCCCTGGTCGCCGCCGGCCTCATCTATTTTTGGATTCTGCACGCGTTATTCGGCTGAATGTATGCTTACCGATTGTGGTTATCGGGTCGGCAGATCAATCAAGACGATCATGCCGCTGCCGCGCCTGCGGGTATCCGGTGGGTGGGTGATGACCAGGCCCATGATCTGATTTCCGCTCGGGCTCCAGTCAGAATCAGCCGCTACTGCAAAGGATCCGGCAAGGTAGTGCGGATGCCGGGGTGCATGAAATCGGGTCAGCCGCTCTTTGCGGCTGCCGTCTAGATTCATTAGCCAAAAATCCGTTTTAAGATCAAACGGTTTAATCCGGAAAGGCAAACCCTTGCTCGACATCCAGACAATTCTTTTGCCGTCCGGCGCATAGTGTGCATGTTCATCCCAGGTCATTGATGAGTGGTGCGTTAAACGCCGGGTGCTTCCGTTTGCCACATTCATTTCGTAAATTTCCAGAGGACCGTCCGGGTTGCCGGTAAACAGGACATGGCGGTCATCCGGGCTGAAATTGTGGCTTTCGAAAAAAGCGCTTTTACCGCCGGGGTTGTAATCTCTGATGGCGCCCAGCCGGGGCCCGCTGTTTTCATCGTAGTAAAAATCGGCGATGCGCAGGATCCATTCGCCAAAAGGCCGTCTGTTGTTGCGAATGCGCTCGGCCCAGAACAACCGGGTGCCGTCGTTTGAAAAGTGCGGATGAAGCACGCCGGCCGCATCTTTTGAAATCACATCACTCACCGCATGAATTTTCCAGGCTTGCCTGCCGTCCGCAGTTATAATCCACAGATCATTGAGAGCTCCGGCACCCGGGGTGCATTTGGTATCCGCGTAGCGGGGGACATGCGCTTTCTGGGCCTGAACGACAAGCAATCTGCCGGTCGGATGCCAGGCAGGCTGCCCGATGTGTTTATTCGGCAGCAGCGGATGATTTGCCGTCAGGCATTTCTGTCCGGTCCCGTCGGGGTTCATCAGCCACAGATCAAAATACCCGTCTTTGCCGAGCCGGTCAAAAGCGATTTGATTGGTTTTTTTACTCCAGGCCAGGTGGCCACCGTCTTCCGTGATAATTTTAAGCCCGGCAATATTTTCTCCCGGCGGTATCCGTATTTCGGGCGGACGCTCTTCGACCGGCCCCGCACAGGCGACCGGCAAAAGCAAAAGACTAAAGCAAATAATCTTGTGAAACCATTTATTCATCATTCTAACCCGATGATTTTTCCGCTGCCAAAGTTAGATATTCGGAAACCGTGTGTTATCTTTAGAAGCCTCAGGTCAGGGTGATTTTAGATCCCACGCTATTGAGCACAAAGGATGATGGGAATTCCCGGGAAATCAGCTCCGTGGCCTTTCGACCGGTACAGTGCATCGGGACGACCACCGCCGGTGACAGGGCTTTTAACCGATCGATGGTTTGCGCCAATATCTTCTCAAAAAAGGCCCCCGATAGATGAAAGCCTCCTAATACAGCATATACCTTTTCAACCCCTGTAAGTTTTTTCGCATAAAGAACGGTATTTATGATTCCCGCATGGCTGCATCCCGAAATCACCACCAGGCCCTTTTGCTTTAAATTCATAACCAGTGCTTGATCATCATTAATGGGGTCCGGTTGCAGCCTGCCATCTTTTTCAAGCAGGGCATCGGGCATGCCTTTTTCAAACGCTGTTGTTCGTTCGACTTCACCGGTCACCAGGATCGCTCCATCCAGGATCGGCGTCGGGGCTTTGCTCTCATGAATCTTTACATTTCTTTGCTCGAAGTCGTTTCGCACGAGGGTTCTCGGAAATCTTTTTATAGACCCATCCTTTTCTTCAAGAAACCGGGGATAAAAAAAGGCGTCCGGATGAACGACCAGGGGTATGGGTTTGGATATCTTCTCCAGTATGGCATGCAGGGCACCGGTATGATCCATATGGCCATGGCTTAAAACGATCGCCTCCAGTTCACTCGGGTCTATCGCAAGGATGTCCATATTGTGCAAAACGCTCATGCTGTTATAGCCGGTATCAAGCATGATGGTGTGCTTCTGGGTACCCCGCTGCACCTTGACCAGCAGACTAAGACCGTGCTCGGCCAACAGGGTATCGGTGGGGATTTCTTCCCCTGAAGCCTTGGGAGGTCTGGTAACCACCTCGGTATCCTCCAGCAAGACATCCACAAAGTTATCCATTAACGTCAAAACCTCCACCCGATCAACTTCTTTCAATGAGACAGATAAAGGATCCATATCACCTCCTTGAATAATAAAAATTTATGATGAGTCGCCTTTCTGTCTTTCGTAAATATGCCTTATTCAGCATTAAGAATCGCCTTTCGGGCTTCTTCTGAGGAGACGACCGGGATGATTTGGAATTCAACCAGATCCTCCCAGTGGGCAGTCCATTGGCGAAAAAGTGTCGGATCTTCGGTTTCCATGAGCTGGAAGCAGCGATTGAAGTCGGTGGCAACCCAACTGTTAATGTAATGAAGACCTTCAGGCAACATTCGACCCTTTTGCCGGGCCCTGCGATACACCTGCCGGGCACTGCGGTTTTCAAAATGCTCGATCACCATAAATAACATGACACACCTTTCGAGAAGACATCTCAAAACCCCTTTCGCGCTGGTTTGCGACTTTTGCAAAATTAGCTTAAACGCGCTTTTGAAATGACTTCTAAATCGTCCTCGCTTCTTTCTTATTCAATCTAATCCGCACTGCCCAAAAAAATCGAGTCTTTGCAATTCTGTTTCTGAATATGCGTTATGCTAGACGATCTTTATTTTTGACATAGAAATAGTTTACTTTTGCCTGACTTTGTATGTGACAAGGTAACCTCAGAAAAGATATTTTTGAAAGGAGATATGCCCTGCTTTAAGAATTCATATGAATCTTTCGGCCCCATCATCAGCAGCCGGATAAAAAATAGTATCTTTATAAATAATTTACGGGGGACTTCATGTTCCATAATCAGCACACGTCCGCTTGATTTAACCACCCGCCTCATTTCTAAAAGTGCCTCTTTTCGAACCGGACCCTTTAATTCATACAACGCATGAGAACAACAAACAGCATCAAAGAGATTGTCTACAAATGGTAAATTGGCCGCATCTCCCTCTATTAAGGCCAGTCTGCGAAGCACATCTTTTTCCTGTGCCTTACGCAACATGCCATGGGAAAAATCACATCCAATTGCCGTAATATCAGGAAAACGCTCTGCAAAGGAAAGAATCACTGAGCCTGTACCGCAACAGACATCCAGTACTCTGGGGGATGTTTTATTTTCCAAGCGGGCTGAATCGGCTAAAAACCTGCGGGTTTCTTCCCCATAGTTATGGGAATGTAATTTGATAAACGAATCATAAAAATAAGAAAAAATATTGTAATATCTTCGTCGACCCACTCTGAGATTTGACATAATCCGACTTTTTAAGACATCCAATATTTTGATTTAGGGCGACTCCAAAAAAAGCGATTCACTCAGTGCCGCTGTGCGTCGGTCAATGCCGCCGTTACACCCAGTGCGATATATACAAAGCCGATCACATAGCGTTGTGCGAGCAAAACCGAACGGGAACTTTTGAGCCACTGCCCAACAGTTCCCGCTAACAGCGCATACATGCTGTCGCTTATCACCGCCAGCATGACAAAGATGCACCCCAGAAATAACATCTGCCCGGCGATTGCGCCCTTGGACGCATCGACAAATTGCGGCAAAAAGGCGACAAAGAACAGTGCGGTTTTCGGGTTCAGCGTGGCAACCACCACCCCCTGGGAAAAGGTTCGGCGCAGCGGCTGTGGACGGCTGCTGCCGGCTACTTGGATGGTATCGCTGGACACAAGTTTTCGCAGGCCGAGGTAGACCAGGTAGGCTGAGCCCAGGTACTTTACAATGGTAAAGGCCAGGGCTGATGAGAGCAGCAGGGCCGACAGGCCAACTGTGGCCGCAAGGACGTGCATGAAATTGCCCACCTCTATGGCGCACACCGAAACCAGACCCGCACGTCGGCCCTGATCCACGCTGCGGGCAATAATGTAAAGGACCGCCGGACCGGGGGTGAGTATCAGGACCCCCGAGGCAAGGATGAACAGCGGTAAATGGGTGAGATCTGGCATGGGATCCGTTGCTCCCTAAAGTGAACCTAAAGTACAGCCTGCCGGCAGTAAACACAGCTAGACCCTATAGGAAAATACGGGTGCACTCAATTCAAATTTTTTAACCGCTAAAAACCCATCTCTTAAATTCGAAACTACCAGAGCCTGAGAAAAATCTTCCCATCTCTCTTTTCGGCCCTTACCTTTTCCATATGCCTGAGCGTGGCAAACTCCCTCTCCAGCTGGGGTCGTGTCAGTTTTCCTTCCAATTGTTCCAGCAGCGCCTCGCGTTCAACCCCTCCGGCCTCCTCGAGTATCTCCAGGATTTCGGTTTGAATGGGGGTCAGGGTCACGGGACTGCCGCTATGCCGCTCAAATGATTTGGCGCTGTGCACCGCCCATGGGTCACAGCCTTTTGCCGGCGACAAAACATCCATATAACAGTCCTCGCACAGCAACTGCCCGAAATGTTCCCTTTCTTCACCCTCTTCAATCGCTGCATGGCATCGATCGCATTTCATTTTTAACCTCCGACCACTTTGGCGCCTTTTTCGATCAGGAGCTTCATCAGCACCGAACGATGGCAGCGCGTTTCGTCTTCGCAGTAACAACCCACGGAAAAGTTCGTCTGATGAGACAGGGCGGCCAGCAATTCCAATATGCGGGAGTTCTCCGGCTTGGCCATCTCTGCACGGTATTTCTTTTCGAACGCAAGCCAGTCTTTTTCGGTTGTTGCGTTCTTTCCGAACTTCATCGTTTCGGGACTCGGCGACAGATTCGGCAACCAGACATCGTACCAGTTCTGTGAGGCGAAATCGGCCTTGGGCACACCCCGGGGCGGACGCCGCACTGTCCCGATACGAAGGCCCTCGACTTCAATGCGATCACTGCCAAGTCGCAAAACACGTACAGCCATAAAGACCTCCTTTCAATGAAACCCGCTGAATTTCTCTGCAGGCAACCGGGCCTGCTGAAAAAATATAACCCATAACGTAACAGGTTGCCATATTTTTTTTGTGTCGAATTATTCCAGTGGCAAATGCGGAAAGGATCATTTATTCGAATATCAGCATGCAGCGGATGTTTCCCCGCGCAACAAAAGCAACACCGCACCCCTTATTGCTTAAAAATAATGTCCTGATCCCATTGTCAAATCCCCCGGGGCGTCTTATCAGTATTTAATGACGATATGAGAGAATTAAATAAACTGCTGGAGGAAATTATCTATGGAAAAGCGCCAACTCGGTAATTCCGGATTGGAAGTCGCGCCATTGGCTTTTGGCGGCAATGTCTTCGGCTGGACGGCTGATGAACCCACCTCGTTCGCCTTGCTTGATGCGTTTGTTGATGGCGGTTTTAATCTGATTGATACGGCCGATATGTATTCGACCTGGGTTCAGGGCCACAGCGGGGGAGAATCGGAAGCGGTTATCGGCAAATGGCTGAAGCACAGCGCAAAGCGCGCACAGGTCCTCATCGCCACCAAAGTTGGAAAAGAAATGGGGCCCGGCCGCAAAGGGCTCTCGAAAGCCTATATATTGCAGGCGGTGGAGGATTCACTCCGGAGGCTGCAGACCGATTACATTGATTTATACCAGTCGCACGATGACGACCCGCAGACCCCTCTGGAAGAAACCCTGGAAGCCTATGACCAATTGATCAGACAGGGAAAAGTCAGGGCCATCGGTGCATCCAACTTCAGTGCGCAGCGTCTTGCCGAGTCCCTGGAGGTTAGCGAACAAACCGGTTATCCCCGTTATGAGAGCCTGCAGCCCTTATTTAATCTTTACGATCGAGTCGATTATGAAAAGGAGCTCCAACCGCTTTGCCGCGAAAAGGGACTGGGTGTCATCAGCTACTTTTCCCTGGCCAGTGGTTTTCTCACCGGCAAATATCGGTCTAAAGCGGACGTGTCAAAAAGCGCCCGCAGCAAATTCGTCGAAAAATATATCAACGAGCGGGGATTTCGGATTGTCGAGGCGCTTGACAGGCTGGCGCAACAGCATAACCTGACTCCCACACAGCTTTCGCTGGCCTGGCTGATTTCTCAACCGACCATTACGGCCCCGATTGCCAGCGCCACCAACCTTGAGCAATTAAATGAATTGATGCAGGCCGCAACGATTGAGTTGAGTGGTGATGTAATCGAACAATTGAATCAGGCCAGTGCCTGGCGGATTTGAAGAACACCCTGCAGCAAGCTGCAGGGAATCTTACCCGTAAGGAATTTTAATCAATCTTTAATTCGCTCGCTGTTGCGGTTCAAAAAGGACCATTCTGAACTTATCTGTCTGCGGCATCGGAACCGAGAAAATACAGAAAAACAGGTCCCAGAAGGCAGGCGGCGGCCATTGCAAGAAACCCCATTCCCCATGCCAGCAGGCCGCCGCCAAAGGCGTCGAGAAGCACCCCGACAGCGAGGGGACCCAGGAAGGCTGCGCCGAATCCGAAAGTGGAGTGAACGGCCAGGGTGGTTCCCCGCAGCTGTGGCGGTGCGGCGGCCACGGCGCCGGCGGTCAGCGAAGCAGAATCCCCGGTAATTAACATTCCGTAGAGGACGACCAGAAGCACCACCAGATAATACGGCAGCGCCGCCGTAAAACCGATAACGGCCCCCAGCCCGCCTGACAGCAGCATAACCGTGGCGATCAGCTTCCGGCGGCCGAATTTCCGTGACAATTCATTGCCGCCGATACTGGCCGGAACGGCGATCAGGTTAATGATAAAAGCAACCCGCGTCGGGCTCCATATGAAGGCTTCGACCGGCTGCCGGTGAACGCTGAA
>JASFPY010000017.1:0-13228 GCA_050115755.1 Desulfobacteraceae bacterium
TTCGCCCTGTTTTGTCTCGGTCATCTGTATCTCGAGGGAATCGGGTTCCTGGAAATGGGGCGTGTTTGCCATGGCATTTAATACCTTGCTGGCATTTGTTTTAGCGGTGCTCATATTTCAAATGGGTTCCGCCTTCGGGATTCTGGTGAAATAAAATGCAAATCCTTATCGTTATTTTAATCGTTGCGGTTGCCGCGGCGTTTCTCATACGCAATTTTTTAAAAAAATTTAAGCCGCAAGCGGGTTGCGGTTGCAGCTGTTCGTCCTGCCCGTCGGACCCGGACACCTGTGAAGAAAATCCGAAAAATTCCAAAGTGACATAAGATTTGGATACTGGTCTTATTTAGAAAAACTGAAAGGTAAAAAGATTTATTCACCACGAAATCACGAAAAAACGAAAACATGAAAAAGAAAAACTATTAAATTTCGAGCTTTCTTAAATTTCGTGTTTTCGTGATTAATTTTAAAATTTTGTCAAAATAATCTCTCAAATTTCATTTTTAAGGAAAAATTAAATGAGCCGGACAGTACCCTTAAGCGCCAATATGGAAGACTATCTTGAAGCCATTTTTCACATTTCTGAGGAAAAACAGGCGGCCAGAGCAAAAGATATCGCCGATCGGGTGCAGGTGAATAAATCCTCTGTAACCGGGGCCCTGAAATCACTTTCCGAGAAGGGTCTGGTGAACTATGTACCCTACGATATTATTACCCTGACGGCCAAGGGCAAAAAACTGGCAGCAGAAATCGTCAGAAGGCATGAAGCCCTGAAAGAATTTTTTGTCAAAATTCTGTTAATCGACAAGGATGAGGCTGAAGAAGCCTCCTGCAGAGTCGAGCATGCGGTGTCAAAAAACATTATTGATCGGCTCATACACTTTGTGGAGTTTATGGAAATCTGCCCCCGCGGCGGGCAGCAGTGGCTAAAAGGGTTTCGGCTGCATTGCGAAAAAGGTGATACCGCAAACCGTTGCGGTGACAACATAACGGCATGTCTCCAAGATTTGAAAAAAAGGCAACGCCAAATCGCATCCTCAATAAAAGACACGGCCTCCTAAATCTTGAAAACTCGAGATAGCAGTCTCAAACAGTTCAAGATTTTTTGCTCCACTTCGGTAAGCGCTTTTAGACAAAAGACCGCAAAATTATCTCCAAAACGCTTTGAAATGGCTTCTAGGCAAATGATATAGCGGATTTCGTAGGCGGTTTATCGGGCAGGCGGATTTTTGGGCATATTTTGAATGACGTCTCTTAATTTTTTTGAGAAGTCCCGGGGGACCGGCCGGTCTTCAGCCTTTTTGCACAGATCAACGGTTCGTTTAAGGGTCTGCAGGCATACAAAGCAGGGGACGCATTCTTTAACGTGATTTTCGATTTCTTTACAGGTGATTTCATCCAGCTCATTATCCAGATACTCGGAAAGTTTTTCAAACAGTTCCAGGCAGTGTTTATGCTCGTGCTCATTTTTATTCATTTTCAAAATACCCTTTCAAACTGTCCCTCAAAAACAAGCGTGCCCGGTGTAATCTGACTTTCACATTCGTATCCGATAAATTCAAAATCTGGGCGGTTTCGGCCGTGCTGAATCCTTCAATGTCCCTTAATACAATCACCAGCCGGTATTTTTTAGGGAGCTCATAAATGGCTTCGCTGATCTGATCTAAAAGTTCATCGTTTAGCAGTTTATCCAGGGGCATCAACGCCCATTCGGGAACGTGATCGGGAACGTCGGCTTTATCCTGAGGGATAAATTCATCGAGGGACAGTTCCCTTTCCGGGGCAAATTTTGATTTTCGTCGTTTTTTAATGCACGTGCTGGCTGCCACCCGGTACAGCCAGTTTTTGAATTTGGTTTCGTACCGAAAATCTTTTAAGTATCTAAAGACATTCAGAAAGGTTTCTTGAACCGCATCTTCGGCATCGGCCGCATCCCGGCACATCCGAAAACTGAAATTGTACAGCTTTTGCTCATAGCGCTTGACAAGTTCCGGGAAACGATCGAATTGGCCCGAATTAATGGCCCGAATGAGTTCAGAATCTTTATCTTTTATCTTTTTGGGGTTCGCTCGCCTGGTTACGGTCATGGTTTCTTGTCACCTGACAAGAATCTTTCAGTCAGGTTGATATGCCCAATTTAGGTAAAATATAAGCCTGCAGGAGAATCCAGACACCCGCAATGCCTAACATAATGATCAACTCTTTCATTTTCATACTCCTCGTAATTAATAAGATCTCGGCAGGCATTTGTCCACTGTTTTTTAAAAATCAGGCAATACCTTTTGACAAGCAAAACGCGTTTCTTTATCCGGGTGATTGATGCAATGTTCCAGGGTTATTTTTTCAGCTGAAATGTCCGTGAATCCAAAATATTCCATATCGATTTACCGCAGTGTAACCCAACGCCTTTTTCGAACCAGGCAATAGCCTGCGGCCATCAAAAATGTCATGACCAGTCCGAGATGGGCAAGGTCCAGAAAAATGATGAAACCCGGTTCGAACCGGCTTCCGGTTAGATTGCGAATCACCAGAAATATTCCCGATACCAGGATTCCGACCAAAATGGCTCCCCTGACGTAACCGGATACGGTCAGGCGAATGTGTTTTTTTTGCAAAACCAAGTAGTCGATGATCATATAGGCCACCAGGGCCAGAATCAAAATTGCGGCCAGGTAATGGATATAATGGGTTACATAAAATTGCGCCAACCACCCAAGACCGGGAATATCGGCAATGTAGTAACGTTTAAAAATAGGCATCTGGCCAAAGCCGGTAATCGTCAGGAAAAAAACCGTAATCAGGTAGATATAACGAACGGCTTTGTTCGGCATCTTTGATATCATGTCCGATTGCTTTCTCATCTCATCGGGCTCCTTGTTTGCTATTCGCTGCTTTTTGTTAGCTTTACAAATTTTCCCACTGCTGCTGCAACCCCGGCCACCGGGGCAAGGGCCATTGCAGTGGTCAGGTTGTTGCCCTGGGCCATGGTGTCTTTTACCTTATGAAGGTGGGGTTTACCTTTCCCCTTTTCGATGGCCTTATTCAGCTCTTCAAACGGCACCGGCGAAACGTAAATCGTATTGGTTCCGCCATTTTCCTTCTCGCCGTAAATATAGCCGTTGATTTCTTTGGCCAATGCCCGCGCCTTTTTAATGATTTCTTCCCGCGGCCCAATGGTCTGAACGTCCTCGGGGCAGGCTTCGATGCAGGCCGGCAATTGACCGTCTGCGATTTGGTCGTAGCAGCGGTCGCACTTGTACATCACACCGTTGCCGGCAAATGACGGCAGAATGTCAAGATACAGGCCCGTACCCGTCTGGCGCTGCGGGATATCCCAGGGGCACACCTTTTTACACTTTGAACCCCCGAGGCAAATATCGGAGTCAATTCTTGAAATACCATTGTCAAGCTGTCGTGCGGCGCCCCAGGGGCAGAGTTTGACACACGGCGGATTGACGCAGTGCATACAGCGCCGGGGCAGCGTAATTTCACGCTCCTCACCGTTTACATTAACAGTGGCCTGTTGAATAAAAAGCCAGTTGTAAGGGGTCAATCGATCGGTAACATCCTGCTTTTCAGACCAGTCTTCAACCGGCACCCGGTTGGGATACATCTTAGGAAACGGTTTTTTAGGATTGGGGTACTTATGCGCGTTAGTTTCGTTACAGGCCTCGACACAGGCGCCGCAACCGATGCATTTGCTAACGTCCAGCAAGGTCGCCAGCTGAGTTTTTTCGTTTGGTGCCGCCGCTGCGGCAGATCCCGGAATACTGCCGGCAGCCAGGCCGGCTGCAGCTGCAATTCCGCCCCTTAAAAATGTTCTTCTTGAAATTTCTTGCTTCAACGGTGATCTCCTTTCAGGTTCAAGCCTTCATAAAGACGCGTCATTTTGAATTGTTGACTTTAAGGAACCCGGTCATCCAATTCAGTTACAATTTTTTTCAAAAAAAAATAATAAAATGGAGCGTATAATTAATTTGGAGAGTTTGAAAGAAGATATTATTTCAATGTGAGCGCCGATATTAAAAGGAATGCGTCATATATTCAAAAGCAAATGGCAGAAGCAAAGGAAAAAGGGGCGGAGGTATATCATTTCCCGGAAAGCAGTCTCAGTGGATATGCCGGAACTGATTTTAAGCCGTTAGAACTTTCTTTAAGTCAATCCCATATTTTTTCATCCGATTCCAGACGGTGACGCGATTGATACCCAATAGCCGGGCAGCCTGCGTTTGATTACCGTTGGTTTTTTGCAGGGCTTCTATCAGGGCCCTTTTTTCGGTATTTTCGACAGAATGGTCTGTTAGAGGCTGTGTTTGCAGATGATTAAAACGGCCTTCCGGTTCCTCGCGCTGCTGATTCAACTGGCTTGACGCCCACTCCCCCCGTGCAATGTTTGGGGGCATTTGATCAAGGTCGATTAACCCATCTTCGGCAATCACAAAGGCAAATTCCAAAGCGCTTTTTAATTCCCGGACGTTGCCGGGCCAGCGATAATCCATAAACCGTTTCATTGCAACAGAAGTTAATCCGTTGATGTTCTTTCCCGTTACCGATTTTAAACGACGGATAAAGGTCTGGACGAGTAGCGGAATATCCTCGATCCGCTCCCGCAACGGCGGCATGAAAATCGGGAATACATTAATGCGGAAAAATAAGTCTTCGCGAAATCTTTTTTGTGCGATCAACTCTTCAAGATTTTTATTTGTTGCGGTTATGATGCGCACATCGACCGATACCGGCTGGTGATCCCCCACACGTTCAAACTGTTTGGCTTCAATTACGCGCAGCAGTTTTACCTGAATAGACAGCGGCACATCACCGATTTCATCTAAGAAGATATCGCCGCCATTCGCAGCTTCAAACCGCCCCTGACGATGGCGATAGGCGCCGGTAAAAGCGCCTTTGACATGCCCGAACAGCTCGCTTTCCAGCAGCGATTCGTTTAAGGCCGCACAATTAAGCTGAACATACGGTCCCTCCTTTCTGCGGCCCAATCTGTGGATCGCTCGCGCAACCAGTTCTTTGCCCGTGCCGCTTTCGCCATAAATAATAACCGGGGCGTCACTTAATGCCGCCTTTTGAATGACTTCATATGTCTTTTGCATGATGGCTGATTTGCCGAGAATACCGTGAAAGCCGCCGCTCTGGTCCAGCTGACGCGAGAGCTGATCGACCTCCTGGTCCAGCCTGTCAAGTTCCGACAGGTCTGTCAGGTTTTCAACCGTTCCCAGGGGCTGGCCCTGATCATCTCTCAAAACCGAAGCGTTTTTCAGGGCCGGCAACAGGGTACCGTCCTTTTTTGTGATCACGCATCTACAGCGTTTAATGTCTTGATTTCCCGGCTCGAAAAGTTTACACCACCATTGGTCGCCCTCCTGCTTGATCACCCGCTCACAGGCGTCGCAATCCAATATGGTGCAGGACCTTCCGATGATTTCATCGGCCGTATAGCCTGTGAGCTGTTCGAATGCTTTATTGACCATAAGAATGGCGCCGTTTCTCCCAACCAGCATCAGGCCATCGTTCATGGTGTTGATAATTTTTTTCCAATAGCGGTTGATTTCTTTTTCATTCATTGCATTTATCCTGGAATTTAGCGGCAGTTGGGGATATCGGTTTTACCTGCAACTTTTAAACTGTTTAAACAGTTGTTTAAGCGCTTAAACAGGCGTTTAAATACCATTCAACACCCTGGCGCGCAAGTAGAAATCCGTATTATCCTTATAGTAAATAATTTCAGTAAATTATAATCTATTTTACATCTTCTCTTTTTCAGGCACGCCAGTTGCAAACTGGTACCTAACAATCAGAAAATGGCATTAACCACTCATCTGGCATGGAATCGAAAATGTCAATCAAATCAGAGCTTGATCTGGCCGGGGTTGCATGGCCGTTCTGCCTTCTTGAATTTAAAAATGCATTTGATGCGCTGTGTTCATGTGAAGTGCTGGAAGTATTATCACATGACCCTGATGTCGTGAAAAATATTCTTATGATAGCCAGCCGTTCTGAAGGCAAGCTGATCGAACAGAAACAGGAAGGAGATCTTTATCGGATTTTCATCCAAAAAGAGTGAACCGGAGCATTGTCATGGAAATAAATCGAAGGCACTTTTTTAAAATTTCAGGCACTCTGGCTGCCGCTTCTGTTGTAAAGACCGGCAAAACAGCCCGGGCTGCCAATGCACCGTCCGTTTCAGAAGATGCTTACGGCTGCCTGGTGGACACCACCCTCTGTGTCGGCTGCCGCAAGTGTGAACAGGCCTGTAACGAAAGGCATAACCTGCCAAATCCGAACGAATCCTTCGAGGAAATGACGGTGCTTGAAAATGAGCGGCGCATGGATGAAACCTCATACACCGTCGTTAACAAATACTACCCGAAGAACATTGGTACGTTGACCTGGCGCACGCGTCCGACATTTGTCAAGTTCCAGTGCATGCACTGCAATGACCCTTCCTGTGTGTCGGCCTGCATTGTGGGGGCGCTCACCAAACAGCCCAACGGGTCGGTCATTTATGACGCCGGAAAGTGCATCGGCTGCCGCTACTGTATGGTGGCTTGTCCGTTTCAGGTCCCGGCCTATGAATATAATGAACCCCTGATCCCCGAAGTTCGGAAATGCACGTTTTGTTACGAAACCATCAAAGACGGCGGACTTCCGGCCTGCGCCCAGGTCTGCCCGCGGGAAGTAATTACGTTCGGCAAGAAATCCGAGCTGTTAAACCTCGCGCGCTGGAAGATGAAAAACCATCCCGGCAAATATGTGGACCACATTTACGGTGAGCATGAGGTCGGCGGAACATCCTGGCTGTATCTTGCTTCTGAGCCTTTTGAGACCATCGGTTTTCCCAAGCTGGGCACCAAAGCGCCGCCGAGGCTGACCGAGGCAATTCAACACGGTCTGTTCCAGTATTTTGCCGCGCCCGTCATTTTATACGGGGTGCTCGGCGGCATTATGTGGCTGACCGGGTATTTAAAGGGTACCAAAGAAGTTTCAAAAAGCGATAACTCCGAGAAAGGAGATATGTGATGGATATCCAAACGGATGCGGCGCCGGTTGAAGAAGAACGGTTTTTGACTCCCGGTGTGATGGTCATGCTGGCGCTTATGGCGATAGGGCTGGCGTTTGCCGCTGCACGCTTTATCTTTGGCATCGGTAAGGTCGCCAACCTGAGCAATCAGTTTCCCTGGGGCATCTGGATCGGAGTCGACGTCGCTTCTGGAGTGGCTCTGGCCGCCGGCGGGTTTACCACGGGTGCCATTGCTTATGTCTTCAACCGCGACCAGTATCACGCTGTTATTCGCCCGGCCCTGCTGACCGCCATGCTGGGCTACACCTTTGTCGTACTGGGACTCATGGTGGATATCGGCCGCTACTGGAACATAACCAGCCCGATGTATAACTGGAATGGCAACTCGGTCCTGTTTGAAGTGGCCATGTGCGTGATGATTTATTTAAATGTGTTGTATATTGAATTTATTCCCATCGTGGTGGAGCGTTTTAAAGGCCGGGTGAATCTTCCCGGCCCCCTATCGGCCCTGAACAACTTCATAGAGACACTTCTTTCTATTGCGGAGACCATTCTAGGCAAGGTCATGTTTCTTTTCATTATTGCCGGCATTGTGCTGTCCTGCCTGCATCAATCCAGCCTGGGCTCTCTGATGCTGATTGCGCCTTACAAGGTCCACCCGTTGTGGTACACACCGATTTTGCCGCTTTTGTTTCTGCTTTCCGCTTTTGCGGCCGGATACCCCATGGTGGCCTTTGAATCCATCCTGGTGTCCAAATCATTTGGCCGCAATCCCGAAATGGAGGTCCTGACGCCGCTGGCCAAGTTTATGCCGCTTTTGATGGGTGTCTACCTTGTTTTTAAACTGGGCGACATGATCGTTCGCGGCACATACGTGTACTTACTGGACGGCACCTACCAGACGAATGCGTTTATCGTCGAAGTGCTTTTCGGCGTGATTCTGCCGTTTGTGCTTTTGCTGTTCAAAAGCGTTCGTCGATCAGCGGGCTGGCTCTTTTTTGCATCCACAACGTTTGTGCTGGGAATCCTTTTAAATCGGATTAATGTGTTTGTGGTCAGCTTTACACCGCCCTACAAGCTCGTCGCTTATTTCCCGGCGCTGGGGGAGATTTTTATCACCGTGGGACTGATCGCAACGCTCATGTTTATATACCGGGTTTTTGTGTTCATTTTCCCGGTCCTGGGCGCCCGCCCCAAGAAGATGTCCACCACGATGCTGGCCCTGCTGGCACTGTCCGCGCTGCTTTTGCTCCATAGCCCGGCCGAGGCCCAATCAAAGGCTGCGAAGGCGACGCGAACACCGCTGCCGCTATCTCAAGATATTATCCCCTCCATTAATGATGCGCCCAAAATCCGCATTTTAAACAGCCCGGTCATCAATAAATACAGTGATATCTATCAGCCGGTGCGCTTTATGCATAGCAAACATGCCAATGTTCTGGAGGACTGTTCCATCTGCCACCATCGCCAGCCCCGCGAAGAGGGGGATACATACGGCGAGCCGGTGACCATGGTCACCCTGCAGCAAAAACAGGCGATACCCGCCGGCTGCGCGGTGTGCCACACCCACCCCTTTAACCCCAAACAGCTGCATACGCCCGGGCTAAAAGGCGCCTATCATCAACTCTGTATGGACTGTCACCAGGAATCCGAGCAGGTGCCTCATGTTCGCGGTCCGATTCTTTACAGCGCCATGGTGAGAGGGCCGCTGGTTCGAGCCCTCGATACCCGTGCGCCCACAGATTGTTTAGCCTGTCATCCCAAGAAAGTGCCCGATCACAACCAGCTGGTAAAGCTCGAAGGCAAGGTGGATGCGCTGGCGGTTACGCAAAATTGCCTGTCCTGCCATGAACAGGAAGGCAAGGCCATTTTAGAAACCGCCCACTGGAAATGGCAAGGCGCCTCACCCTATACCGTGGGCCATGAAAAACGAATCGATCTGGGCAAACGCAGCAATACCTTCAACAATTTTTGCATCAACCTCAACGGCAACTGGCCGCGCTGTACGAGCTGCCATATCGGTTATGGATGGAAGGATGCCAATTTTGACTTTAACGATCCGGGCAGGATCGATTGTCTCGTTTGCCATGACACCACCGGGGAATATAAAAAAGCACCGCCGGCAGCAGGATTTCCGGCCAAAGATGTGGATCTGGTCAAAATTGCCAAAAATGTGGGGCGGCCCGGCCGGGCCAACTGCGGCACAAATTGCCATTTTCGAGGCGGCGGTGGCGATGCGGTCAAACACGGCGACATGAGCTCCATACTGGCCAAACCTGACAGAGATCATGATGTCCACATGGGCATCACGGAAGGGGGGCTGGATTTCAGATGCCAGACCTGCCACAAGACCCGCAATCATATGATTTCCGGGCGCAGCATATCCGTCGCAGCTGTGGAAGGGGATATTTCCTGCGAATATTGCCATACGGACAGGCCGCATATCGGCAGTGAGCTGATTGATCATCATCTCAACAAGCACACCCGCCATGTGGCCTGTCAGACCTGCCACATTCCGGTTTACTCCAAAAGCAACCCGACGAAAACATTCTGGGATTGGTCGACTGCCGGGCAGGACTACAAAAAGCCGCCTGATAAATACGGCAAACCCACCTATGACAAAAAGAAGGGCAGCTTTCAGTGGAAAGAGGCAGTCAAGCCGACTTACCGATGGTACAACGGGACGGTCAAGCGTTACCTGCTCGGCGATCGCATTAACGAAGACGGCGTGACGGAATTAACCAAACCGGTAGGCGATTTTCGTGATCCGGCTTCCAGAATATATCCCTTTAAGGTCCATCGCGGAAAACAGATCAGCGATGCAGAATACAAACACCTGATTGCACCCCAGCTCTGGGGAGGATACTGGAAGCACTGGGATTGGGACAAAGCGTCCCGCGATGGCATGAAAGCCGCCGGGCTGGCATACAGTGGTAGATATGAATTTGTGGAAACCGTGATGTACTGGGGCCTGACGCATGAAGTCGTGCCCAAGGAGCAGGCGCTTTCCTGTGCCGAGTGTCATCCTGCGCTGGCCCAGGCGCCTTACTGCGGAAAATGCCACCAGCAACGGTCGGATGTAAGTTTCAAAGCGCTGGTCCATCAGGGCATGGATTTTGAGTCCCTGGCGAAAACGGGCCGAGACGTTAAAGAATTAATCGGCAAAACGAATTATATTGATTATCAGGCCCTGGGCTACGAAGGTGATCCCATTGAAAGCGGCGGCCGGTTTGATAAGCTTGGGCTGGGTGTCGCCCATGTTGCTGGTGTTTCAAATAATTGAACATTCAATTTCTAATAATCAAAGGAGGCAAAAATGTTTAAGAAGATTGGAACGGTTTTAATTATTATGATTTTTTTGTTTGCTGCCATCGGGGTTGTCATGGCAGGCGACGAAGGCAATGCGCGCAAGGGAAAGTACCTTTTCCGCAAAAATTGTCGCACCTGTCACGTTGAGGGCGGCTCTGCCAAAGAATTGAGTCCCATCAGCAAAACCCAGGCTGAATGGCAAAAAGTCTTTGATAATTACAAACAGCTGCAATGCGTGGCGACCTGGGAAGAGTTATCGGACAAAGACCGAACCGATATATACGCCCATCTCTACGGGCATGCCTTTGATTCGCCGTCCCCCGAAAAATGCAAATAACCCATGACTCGAATGCGGATTTCGCAATGCACAATTTAAGCATGTTGGAGTCTAAATTATGTCAATGAAAACCAAAGGAATGATGTCCCGCCGCAGTTTTATGAAGCTTTCCGCTGCCGCGGCGACGGCGGCGACCGTTGGCGGCTCGTCCAGAGTTCTCTATGCGTTGACCTCCGGGAAGGAATCAGCCGAATCCAGCGCGATCCGCGACGCGTTTTCGGCCTGTGATATGTGTTTTAATAAATGCAGTCTGATCGCCCGGTTAGAGGATGGTGTGGTTAAAAAACTGGATCCCAACCCGAAATCCCTCAAATCCCGCGGGATGTTATGCGCGCGCGGAAATGCCGGGGTCAAGCAACTCTATGATCCGGATCGATTGAAATATCCGCTGCTGCGCAAAGGACAACGGGGGGAAGGCAAGTGGCAGCGGTTGAGCTGGAATCAGGCGCTGGACCACGCTGCCGAGCAGATGGAGCGAATCGGTAAAGACTATACCCGCTGCGGCTTTCTGTTTATGGCCGGAACGGATATGCAATCCACTTTTGTCCACCATTTCGCTGAAGTTTACGGCTCCTATAACGTTATATCCCATGAATCCAACTGCCTGCTGAGCCGCAACCGTGCTTTCCTGGACACCTACGGGGAGGTTCCTACGCCTGACATTATCAACGCTAAATATGTAGTCATGCCGGGCGCCAACCGCTTCGAGGCCCTGGTAACCCCCGACAGTATCGACCTGATGACGGCCATGAAAAACGGCTGCAAGCTGGTGGTGTTGGATCCGCGTTTTACCAAAACGGCCGCCCTGGCGGACGAATGGTTTGCCATCAAGCCCGGCACGGACATGGCTTTTTTTCTGGCTATTGCGCATGTCCTGATTTCAGAAGGACTTTATGATCAGAAATTCGTTGCTGAAAAAACTCACGGCTTCGATAAGCTCAGCGCGCATGTCCAAAATTATACACCGGAATGGGCCGCATCCGAAACCGAGATACCGGCAGGAGATATCCGCCGGGTCGCCCGGGAGCTGGCAGCTGCAGCGCCCGCAGCAATGGTTTATCCCGGCCGCCGCAGCTCGGATTACCGAAACTCCACTCAAATTCGAAGATCCTTTGCTATTGTCAATGTCCTGCTGGGAAACTGGGACGAAAAAGGGGGGTTGATCGTACCCCATAAAATTAAAACCGGATCCATTTCCCACGATGCACCTTTTTATGAGGATAACCCGGACGATCGGGTGGATGCCGGCCGGGCGCAGATGATGTTTGATGCAGAAGGCTCTTTTAAGCATACCCGCGATGCGGTCATCGAGGGCAAACCGTACCCCATAAAAGGCTGGTTTACGTATAAAACCAATCCCATGCAGACGGGTGCCAATCGCAACAAGACCATCGAGATGATCAACAGGCTGGATTTTATGATGAGCGTCGATATCGCTATGAGCGATACGGCCTGGATGGCGGATCTGGTTTTGCCGGCCCCCAGTTATCTGGAAAGAAAGGATCCGGTATCCGCCTTTGTGGCTTCGTCGGCCTGTTCCGGATTGCTCACACGGGATCCGATCGTACCCCCCCTGTTTGAATCCAGGCCGGTGTTCTGGATTGTCCAGGAGCTGGCCAAACGCCTCGATCTGGCGGAGTACTTTGACTTTTCAATGGAAGACTACCGCAAGGCCCAGCTGGAGGAGCTACCGGAAGTCGCCGAGGCGCTCAAGAAAGATGGGGTTTATAATCGGGTTAGCCCAAGCCATGGGATTTATGAGGGCAAACCATTTAAGACGCGCTCCAAAAAAATTGAGCTCTTCAATTCGCGTTATGCGGAAAACGGAATCGATCCCCTCCCGGTGTACACACCGCCAGAACCGGTGCCGGATAATCGTTTCAGGATCGTGGTGGGGCGCAATGCCTATATTACCCAGAGCGCCAGTACCAATAATACGCTTCTGTGGGAGCTGGAACGGGAAAATTCTTTGTGGATCCACCCGGTACCGGCCAAAAGGCTCGGCATTCAACATGGAGAGCCGGTGGAAGTTAAAAGCCCGGCGGGCAAAGGTCGGCTGAAAGCCCGGGTGACGGAAGATACGCGTCCGGACACCGTTTATATGAATACGGGATTTGGCGTGATTTCAAGAGGATTGTCCAAGATTTTCGGCAAAGGCGCCTGCATTGCCGATGTCCTGGAGGATCATGCCGATAAAATATCGGGAAATATGGCCATGCACGAGACGTTTGTCACGGTAAGCAAGGTTTGACCCGTTCAGGGTTCAAAGGTTCAGGGTTGAGTGGTTAAAGAATTGTTAGATTAGTTTTATTTGTTTTATTGGTTTAATTGGTTGGCATTAACCAAACCAATTTAACGAATTAAATCAATCAAACCAATTAAACAGCTGAGAGATGCCAGATACCCGAGCACTGACACCTTAAACCAGTATTATTAAAGGACGCGAATATGAAGCTAAATACACCGAAAAAATATGCGATCATAATCGATGCCTCCAGATGTATCGACTGTAAGGCCTGTATGATTGCCTGCAAAGTTGAAAACAACATTCC
>JASFPY010000018.1:0-13223 GCA_050115755.1 Desulfobacteraceae bacterium
AATTACCGTATCATATCAAAAAACCAATTATCAACCAATCGCGATATATTGAAATAATCGTTGGATTCTGTGAAACGTTAATACCCAATGAGTGATCACAAAAAAACCGTGGTCTTTCGATTCCTGAGATCCTTAGTGCCAGGGCTGAAAATCTGCTCTTTTTGATTTGTGGAAAAATTAGCGGATTTGCACGCTTTGGGCATTGATTTTAGGCGCTTTGGGGCGGTAAAGGGCTTCCACCACATTGCGGATATATTGCTCGTCGGAAATTCCATCGGTGGCTTCCTGGGGAAAGCTTACGATGCTTTTGAAATAACCGCAGAGATCACGGAAGAGCGCAACCCGGGCCCGAGGATCCAACTCATTGCGCCGGACGATCGATTCAATCGCTATCTGCGCCTCCAACGGCGTCACATTTTGTCTGAGGCGGGCCTCTAAGTGGGGATATTCACGAAAGGAATTGTATTTGTGTTCCAGCAGTTGATTCAAATCCGGTTCGGCAATACGCGGACTCCAGACCACAACGGTATTGGCTGCGAAATCCCCCAAACGTTGCGCCCGTTTATTGAACAGGCATGCCAGACCGCCAACCAGATACAACACCGGCAAACTGTCGATAAATCTTAACAGATTCCGTATGACAACCTGACTGAATTGAAGCCGCAGCCCCTGTTCATCCATAACTCTAAGACGCAAAAGTCTTTTACCCAGTGTTTGCCCCTGCCAGTACCATTCCGTTAAAATGCCGTAGCCGATAGAAACGATAAAAAAACCGATAATATTGCCCGCCATTGCCAGATCACGGCTGAGGATCCCCAGGAGCCCGAAAACCACATTCAGTATCGTAATAATGGCTATAATCGTTGCCATATCGATTGCCCAGGCCAGAAAGCGCGTAATCGGCCCGGCGAGCCGCAGTGAAAACTCGATCCCTTCCGGGGTTTTAATGATGAGTGTATTTGTTCTACTGGATAACATGATATTTAAAAGTGCCTAAAATTATTGTGTCGCCATGCGCCTTCTTTTTTATTTGAATGCCTCAACTTTAGTCACTTTAGCTCACTCCCAACTTTAGGCATTTGTTCTACCGGCCATCCCTAAAAACAAGGCCAAAATCATCAATTCAAAAACGCCGAATCCAATTTTGATTGCATACGGCATTACCGGCTCATGATATTGTGAGAAAAAGGCTTCAATAATTCCCGCCCATACCAGCATCAGGGCCACGCCGAATATGAGTGTAACCAGGTCATTTGATATTTTGCGCAGCCGCATCCGCAAAGATATCGGTTTACCCCATCCGATAAGTGCGCCGGCCAGAACGATGCCGGCCTGCCCGGCAAGCAAAATGGCTGGAATTTCAATAACCCCATGCGGCAGCAGCCATCCTAAAAGGAAGGGCGTCTCACCTGCCATCATATAATCAACGGCCACAGCGCCTAAAATGACACCATTATAAAATAACATGATTAACGTACCGACACCCCAGGTCAGGCCCAGTGCCAGCGTCAGAATGGCCACTTTGGTGTTGTGCGTCATTAAAAATGAGGAAAATGTGGTTTTTGCGCCTTTGAGTCGATCGGCATCGACGCCTTCTTCCTTTTCTACCCGCTCGGACGGATCTCCCTGAAGATGAGAAAAGGGAAGCAGTATCTGTTTGGCACCCGAATCCGCGATAACGGTAAATCCGCCAAAGGCCGCGCCCACCCCGATCGCCAGCAGGCTGATCCAGAAAGCACGAATATGTTTACGGAATGTCTGTGGAAAGGTGCTAAAAAACCAGTGCAGTGGTCGCAGCCGGTGCGGCTTTTCGCGGGTTTCATGGATTTCACCAAAGGCTCTTCCCACCAGCGATTCAAGATAAAGTCGGGTGTTGGGCTCAGCGGAAAAAGTCGAAATTTTCGCCAGATCAGCCGAGGCCCGTTGATAAAGATAATGAAAGCGTTCAAGCTGCCCGATCGTCAGCCTGACCTCCGGCTTTTTTTCAAGCCGCTCTAAAACCACTTCCAGCTCCGACCAGTAGGGGCGCTCTTCAGTAATGAATTTTTGTAAATCTATAATCACAGAACCTGCCTTCTCTTTAACGCCAGGTATTGAGACACCAGCTCCGAGCAGAGATTTTCGTCATCCAACATGGCAAAGCCGACACCGCGTCTTTGCAAAATTTTTTGTGTTTCCCGTATCCGCCGCCAGATCATGTGCCCGCCCAGCTCATTGTAAATATCATTAACCGAGGAAACGGATTCGGAAGAAAAAAGCGGTTTCATTGCCACGGGCTTGATCATATTTACCAGCACCACATGACTCCTTGAAATCACATCGATGTGCTGGGTGAAACTCTCAGCCAGAACCGGATCATCTAAATGGGTTAAAAAAACCAGCAGGGCCCGTCGACGGATCTTGGTGCCGATAAAGGTGAACAATTCGGCAAAATCGGGAGAGACCTTTTGCGGTTGCATCGTGTAGAGCGCGTCCCGGCAAACATTGAAATGCGCCCGGCCCGTTTTGGCCTTTAAAAAAGCACGGATCTTGTCGTCAAAGGTCAGCAAACCAAACAAATCCCCCTGCCTTTCCGCGGCCAGCGCCATGATCAGCGCAGCGGTTATAAATCGTTGCAACACCGTGGTAAATTCTTCAGTTTGCTTTTGCGCTGCTTCCCCCTTGGCCGCCAGGGAGTTGCCCCCCGAAGCCCTGGCACTCAAACGCGATGCATCGATGATAACATAGATTTGCTGGGTCCGCTCGATTTGATAAACTTTTGTAATCGGCAAGCCGCGCCGGGCAGTGGTTTTCCAGTGAATATCTTCAAAGCTGTCGCCGGGCAGGTATTCCCGCAGTTGCTCAAAATCTCTACCTTTTCCGATCTGCCGCTGGGCATGAATCCCCAGTCCCCTGTTTAAAAAAAGTGCGCTAAGATTTTTGCGTTCCTCATAGAGATTGGGATAAACGCGAATTTCCATACCGATCTGAGACGCCTTACGGACAGACCAGAATCCCCATAAAGATGCTGTCTCCATATAGCACCGATCAATCGGGTAACATCCCTGCCTGAGGCCCTTGAGCAACCAGGTGATCGATGAAATCGGGTTATCTTCCGGCAGTTCAACGCTAAGCTCCACTGCCGGTGTATAAATTTCTTCCGGAAATGCCAGCCCCAGTCGAATGCGCCTGACCGTCAGTTTCTCGTTTTCGATCTGCAGATTAAAATTGCCTTCCCTGCCCTCTGAAATCCGAACAACCTCCGGCAACATGACGCGGATACCCAGCAACCGTCCCCGTGAACGATAGACATCGATTACGGCAGCACCCGCAACACCAGCCGCCACTGCGATAGCCGGTGCCATTGCGGCATCAATTACCGGCAGCAGCAGCGTAAGCGGCAAAACGATAAACCCCACAAACAGAAGAAGGCGGTATGTCGGCACTATTGTCATAATTTCAGGATTTAAATCAAACTTTGCTTATCAATGGTTTCAGGTTTCAGGTGTCAGCCTGTTCTCGAGAACGAGGACGATGTTTTATTCTCCTCTTTTACTCGTCGTCGTCGTCGTCCTCGTACTCGGATGTTTTCCAATATTCTCCACAAATTCTGACACCTGACACCTGAAACCGCTATTTTAAATCTTGTAAACGCAAATCCACTGCCTACCTTGGAACCGCAATTTCTTTAAGAATAGATTCTATTACCTCTTTGACCGTCAGTCCCTCGATTTCATATTCGGGCCGCAGAATCAACCGATGTTCCAACACCGGATATGCCATCGTCTTGATATCGTCGGGGGTAACAAAATCCCGCCCGTTAATCGTTGCCAGAGCCCGGCTGGAAAGCAGCAACGCCTGTGTGGCCCGCGGCCCGGCGCCAACCATAATGCTTTGGTGGTCACGGGTTTTACGAACGATGTCCACGATGTAAGACACCAGGTCTTCCTTGGCGAGAATCCCTTCCAAGGCCGCGCGCAGTTTCGGCAAGACTTCCGGTTTAATGATCGGTTGAACCGCGCCGCTTGCCAGCGTATTTTCAGGCGTATCCTTACCCAGCATTCGCCGCGCGAGTGCCAGTTCCTCATCCTTGCCGGGGGGATCCATGGTAATTTTGAGCATGAACCGATCTTTTTGAGCTTCAGGCAGCGGATAGGTTCCCTCGTATTCGATCGGGTTCTGGGTGGCAAACACGGTAAAATTCGAGGGCAGCGGGTGTGTCTCGCGATCAATGGTAACCGTGCGTTCCTGCATGGCCTGCAGCAATGCCGATTGCGTTTTAGCCGGTGCCCGGTTGATTTCATCTGCCAGCAGAAAGGAGCAAAACACCGGACCTTTTACCAGCGAAAATTCATTGGTCTGCAGGTTAAAGACGTGAGTACCGGTGATATCGGTCGGCATCAAATCCGGCGTAAATTGAATGCGCGCGAAATCACATTGCATCACATGCGCAAGGGTCCGCACCAGCAGGGTTTTTGCTATACCGGGTACGCCTTCGATGAGCGCATGGGTGCCGGTAAAAATTGCAATCAGGGCCTGATCGACCACATGCTCGTAACCGATGATCACCTTGGCGACTTCCTGTTTTGTTTTTAAAAGGACTTTTTTCAGAATTTCCGTATTTTCATTCATCGTATCTTCCCTTTGAAATTATTTTGCTGATCCGTCGATAACCGGCGACCGGATCAATGAATTTGGGGCTGCGTGATGTCATCATCTGATAGGCTGATTTTATTTTCGCCAGTTCATCGTTGCCAAGCCGCTTTTGGGGTTGAATCGTGCGTTCCCATTCGCGTGTGCACACCCGCAAAAGCTGTCGGGCGGGAATATTACGTCGCAGCAGGCTGATTAAGCCCTGGCTGGAATCCCGATCGGAGGTGAAATCTCCGCCCGGTTGTGCCGAACCTATCTTCGGCGGGGGCACAAAATACACGGTATTTTTCCAGATAAACAATAGTGCTAAAACAGCAACTGCGAATATAAACCAGTGAAAACGGTATTTTTTAACCAGGCTCAGCACACCGGGATTTTTAAAGATACCGAAGTGGGTTTCATCGAAGACGACAGTTGCGCTTTGACCAAGTGTCCAGGCTAAAAGCTTCGGATAGCGCTCAGATCGCAGCGCTTCATTACTGAGAAAAAAGGAGTCCGCCGAAATCACCAGCGTGCCGCCGCCATAGGATTTTTCAACGATGACCGGCCGGCCGTCTGCGGCATAAATTACCCGCCAGGTGTCATCCAGATCATCAAAATACAAAGCCGTATGCCAGGAGATCGTTTGGGGCAGTCCTTTTTGATGGGTCCCGGATAGATCATCATGGACATTCTCTGCTTTATCCGGCGGCTTATCGCCAAACGCAAACACCAGCCCCCATTTTTCGTTTAAGGAAACACAATTAGGCTGATCTTCAGGAGCAGAGGGACCGGGTCCGTTTTCCAATTTTCTATCCCTTTCAGCCGGCCCTTCCGAGACTTTTTCAGTTATCTGCGGCTTTGATGTATTTTGTTTATCGCCGGACGCATTTTTCTGACCGGCATTATCGCTATCTTTGGTTTCATTTTTGGGCGCAGCGCATCCTGGCATTCGCCAGTTTGCCGGTTTTTTCTCAACCGGCAGAAAGGACAAAACCAGGCGTCCGCCGGCATTTGTCAGTCGCTCAAAAGCCTCGAACCACTCCGCGGAAACGGAATCGGAATCAAATATGGATGTTCCGATAACAAAAAATACAGTATTTTGTTTAAATTCAAACATTTGTAATGGATGGTAGTTGCGACTGATCATAGCATCATCAATATTTTCCAGGCTGCTGTAAAATGCGCGGCTTCCCAGCGGATCGCTGCGCAATGATGAATAGGCCGGATATACGTCCCCGGCTTCAAAGCGCAGTAAAAACAACTTGAACACACCGAACATGAAGCCCGATACAATCACTACGAAAATCATTATTCGTATGGAATTAGCTTTGAACAATGGTCATAACCTTTTTTTGAATGGCAGCAAAATTATCCAGGTCAGGTCGACTGATTTTGTGCATTCCGTACCAGACGCGCTCAAATATTTCTCTGCTTTTGCAAAAGGCCGGCAACAAACCTTCTTTTTGGTGGGCCCTTCGATGCAGTTCCATTTCATAATCACGATTGGACTTGAACTTTTCAATCGTAATCAACTCATGATCGGCCATCTCGGCAAGGGATGCCAGATAGAACGCCCGGATTGCCAGGCGTAATGATCCTTTTTCGGCTAACTGGCGCGCCAGATCCAACCAGCGGTTTGCGGGTAAATCTTCGGCGGTCGTGTCTTCGTCCGCCAGATCGGGCGCGGATTCAACTGCGGCTGCGGTTATCTCTGTTTGTGCCGCCTGTCGACGCATCCATGAACGCCACAGAATATAAACCAGCGCACCCAGAAGCCCGATGAGAAGCGCAATGACGGCAATCCGCACGGATGATACCCAGTTTGCGTCCGAAGAGGCATGATGCCGCTCGCCGTCGGGCAGCAAGCCGATTAGCCAATCGATCAGTTTGTCAATCCAGCTGACGACGGTATTTAAGGCCTTTGCCACCTTGTCCATGATCCACGCCACAACAGCGGCAATGGGTCCCTCAGGCTGTTTTTCGTCCTCGACAATTCCCTCTCTGGGCATCCGCCAGGCAAACTCCCGCCGTTCCATTACCTCGTCAATTGAGCGATCCAGCGCTTCGGCGGAGGTAAAACCGGTTTGGGTTGCCGGCACCGACAAGGGGTTCGCAGCCAATAATACCAGAACCAAAATGCCGATGGCTGCCGCGGTGCGGTCACGCAACAGGCCTTTTAATTCTGTTTTCAGGTCGTCGCCTGACTTTAAGGCCGCCCCATAGAAACAACGCAGAACATAAACCGTCTTAACCAGCGGATTCATGCATAAATAGACCATTCCGATCGTAACCACCCAGAAACTGGTGTTAATGACGTGAATTCCGCTAAGCGTGAACATGGATTCGATACCCAAATAATTTTTCAGCAGGTGCGGCAGGATAAAAATCGCACTGGCAATATTTATCAAAACGACGATGCCGAAGACAAAAAAGACCGACATCAGAATATGATTCTGACGTGGCCACAGCCTCGCCTGAAACCATGCATTTTTGCATAACGTTCTGAGATCATTCAGTTCACTCGCCGCCAGAACCGTCGCATTTTGATAGAAGGCATAGCACCATCCAAATGGAAGCATGACCAGGGCTGCCAGCGGCAGGATGAAAAAAGCGGTCGCATGAATAATGGCCTGGTTTGCCGCGAGTGAAAAAAATTGCTGCAAAGTCCATCGCGCCGCGGGCTCTCCGCTGATTTTCATCTTTACACGTGCAGCGAACACGACATGCCAGCATTTCATCCATATATAAAGCAGCGCAAGACCCAGGGACGCCACCGCATGATAGCTTTTGGCATCGGCACTGCGACTCATATCGGCCCAAAAATAAAACAAACCCAGTAAAAACGGTAACGTTCCGAGATAGTAACTGGAGAGCAAAAACAGGGGCGTCTTTCGCAGCAGATGCACTGCTTCTTCCAGAAGGAGAATCACACCCCGGCGGTGCTGTTTTGATATCGATGTCATTGCGGCTTCCACCACCCCATTTCCCATAACGTTCCTTCGTGAAATGAGGAAGGAAGCGACAGCAAAATTTGCCCCAGATAATAGAAGAATATCCACAGAAAAAGGGTACCCATAAAGAAATGGGCAAGACGGAAAAATCGGCCGAACCGGCTCAGGCTGGAAGCATCGGCATTGATTTTGTTGCCCAGGCAAGCGGCACACAGGACTTTGTCTTCATGTTCAGTTACACATTCACGGCAAAAATAGCGATGGCACTCCGGGCAGCGGGCAACCGCCTCGCGCAACATATGATTGAAGCATCGCTGATGAGCCAGATCATCCATCAGGGCATCCTTTTCCCGGCAGCGGTGTGCACCGATGGGGTCGGCAAAACTGAAGGCCGGCGAATGGCTTGCTGTGGATTTTTTAGCATGAAAAGCCCCGGAATCCCGATAACAGCAGCGCCGCTAATCGCGATAATATTAGCCGTCATTATCAGAGGGCTTTCCCAGGGTGTGGTGCTGGAGAGCAATTGGAACAATTCCCACTGGTTACGCAAAATTTCAGGATGCCTGAATGCGATGCCCATGCTGACAATATAGCCGGCAATAAAAGAGAAGCAGACATATCCCAGCGCCACCCAGGTTAAGGTGCGCAGGGGCGGTTTCAGCGTACTCTCCTGCTGTTTGACCAGCGCCACAACCACACAGATTCCCAGCAGCATCGTTACCGCCGATCCCAAAAGCGTCAGGGCGACATGCGTGAGCATCAAGCCGCTGGCAGCAATAAGGCCATCGGCAACCAATAATGCGAATAAAAATAAATGCACCCGCCCGCGTTCAGGCTTCTGTCCTTTCGGGCTGTGCTTGGTGGTGCCGCCTGCAGACCTTTCGTTTCGGGGGCCTTGGGAAGAACCCGGTTGTTGATCATAGCGGGCCGGGTTGATTCGTCCCTGGCGTCGTTCGATGATTGATCTGAGACGGTTCATCACAGGTTCAGTCTTTTTTAAACGATGCAGCGAGTGGAGTTTTTCAGCCTGAACGGCCGTTAGCAAAATCGTTTCACAGGTGGGGCCTCTTAAAACGTTTATCAGCAAGATAAGCGCGAAGGCAGCTGCAATTGCCGCGTTAAAAAAACTCCAGCCGCCTCCGGAAATAACCGCAAAAAGGCAGAATAAACCGGTTATAGCTGCGAGAACAATATTTTGGATTTTTCCCGAACCGGTTTTGCGAGCGATGATGGCTTGAATATCATCGAAGTAATAGCGCTTATAGTCCTCAACACCAAATCGTGAATAGATCTGAAGCAAATGGTCGGAACCTTGCCAGAGGGTATGATGTCCGATCAAAAAGCCCTTTTTTTTACCCGGCAACCGCCGGTATGATGATTTTTCTGCGGCCATAATCTAGCTAAAATTCTCGTGCCCCAACAAATTTTTGGGTACTTCTTCAAATTAAACATTTAAAATAACCACGAAAACACGAAATTAAAAAAGCACGAAATATTTTCTTTTTCGTGTTTTTACCTTTTCGTGCTTTCGTGATTAATTCTTTTTCGATAGCTCAATTTAAGCAACTGGCTTTGCCCTTATGATGATATCAGGCTGCCAAAAAACAGAATCCAGGCGGCAATTTGTAAACAGGCAATCGTGAATGCCAGGACGAATCGAATCTTTGTCCGGGCAATGATACTGCCGGGAGCACCCCAGTACCGTACGACCATAAAAACAACGATGGGCGCTGTGATAAGGGTCAGCCATACAAATATCATCGAAATCAGCGCAATATACAAAGCAACTTTATCATAGCAGACGCGATGGTTTTCCAGATTTTTGATCTTACGTTTGGTTTTACCCGTTTCCAGGCACGCCGGGCAAAGATGCCGGTTGTTGAATTCAACATCGCACAGCGCACACAAAAACCGACCGCAGGACGAACAGGTGACAGCCGCCCTTTTGCCGGGGTGATAAAAGCAACCGGCTTCTTTCTCAGCCTTTAGTGGATCTCCAGTTTGGCCGGCGGGCAGTTTACGGAAAAATGCCGGGTAAACATCCGCGCGGATCGGTTGCTTACAACCCGGACAGGGAATCAACGCAAAGGTATTGATCGTCTCAGCACTCAACGGTGTTTTGCACTGGGTGCACGAAAGCAATAGTTGACTCCTTAAGATTTATTTATAGCGGCATCACCGCCCCAACCGGCCGGGTCAGCCTGTAAGATTTTATTGGAGTGGTGGAGTACCGGAGTATTGGAGTACTGGGAAATACTGAATCGGCGATGCTAAACTTCCGCTGATCCATTACTCCATTACTCCGTCACTCCATCACTCCATGGACAAAATACGAATTAGATTTCTCCTGATTTTATCACCCGGGTATCACAGATTCGATCATGCAGCGCGCGCTTTTGTTCGTCGAAACCGGCCATAATATAACCGATGCCCAAAATCAGCCCGCTGATGTATTTTGCAAAATGCCGACCGATTGCCCGGGCATAGCTAACCCGATCGCCCTCTGGCAGGACCACCTTTAATTTGCAGGCCATTTTTCCCGGTGTGGCTGCAAATTTTCCCACAAACCAGGATTCATAAATAGCGGGTATGATGAAATTAAGAACTGTTGAGATCAGTTGGATAATGGCTAATGCCGCGGACTCATCAAACGAAGATACGCCCATAAATGTGAGTGGAACATAAATGATGGCGCTGGCGATTGCCATGATAATATAATCAATAAACCAGGCGCCAAAACGGATCCAAAACCCGGCATATTCCATCTCACCGGCCAGCGAAACGCCTTCTTTGATTTTTTGGACAAAAAGCGGTTTACAGCTCGCACAGACCCACGCCTCGCCGAAGCGAATCATATCATCTTCTGCAAACGCCTGGCCGCATTCAGCGCATAAGGATTGTTTCAGGGGCGTTGCTGCCTCTGCCGCTTGGGAATCCCCTCGCGTTTTGCGCCGCACAAAAAGGCCCAATTGCTCCCACCCTTTCATGCCGGGCTGCCACACGAGGGTTTGGGAATTAATTTTGCGGGCTTTTATCAGCGACTGCAGTTTGGTTTTGTCTATGGGACCGACCTGCCGGTCCCCATCGGCATAATATAAATTCATGTTTCATTCCATCCGGCTCTGCGATGCCGAACCGATACCTAATATATTGATATATGTATCTATATCGGTTAGCGCCACGAAAAACTTAAGCCCTAACGCCCTGATTGAGCGAAAAGGCTCAATCATGACGTTAATCCGCCTCGGCGGATTTGTTGTTCGCTATTTGGGATGCAAAAATAAAATGGATTTTATCCTTTTTGAACAAATAACGAATAACCAATGAGGCTTATTTTAACATAAATCCGATCATTCAGCTTCATTTTTCGGGGAACGGATGGTTCTGGGTTAATGCAAAATCTGGCTGAGAAACAGCTTGGTGCGGTCGTGCTGGGGATTCTCGAAAAACTCCTCTGGTGTGTTTCCTTCTACGATTTGGCCGAAATCCATAAAGAGCACCCGGTGCGCCACGCTTTTGGCAAAGCCCATTTCATGGGTCACCACGATCATGGTCATGCCTTCCTGGGCAAGTTCGATCATCACATCCAGAACCTCTTTGATCATCTCCGGATCGAGGGCGGATGTGGGTTCGTCAAATAGCATGACCTTCGGCGACATGCACAGGCTGCGGGCAATGGCAACCCGCTGCTGCTGGCCGCCGGAAAGCTGGCCCGGGTATTTTAAGGCCTGTTCGGCGATGTGGACCTTTTCCAGATAATACATGGCCGTCTCTTCGGCTTCTTTCTTGGGGACTTTGCGGACCCAGATGGGTCCCAGGGCCAGATTATCCACAATATTCAGGTGCGGGAATAGATTAAAGTGCTGAAAGACCATACCCACTTCTGCCCGAATTTTTTCGATATTTTTGAGGTTATTGGTCAGCTCGATGCCGTCGACAATAATCTGGCCGCGTTGATGCTCTTCCAGTCGGTTGATGCAGCGAATCAGGGTTGATTTTCCGGAACCGGAAGGCCCGCAAATGACGATGCGCTCTTTTTTATGAATGGTCAGGTCGATGCCCCTGAGCACATGAAAATCACCAAACCACTTGTGCATATCCTTGATTTCGATCATCGGTTCTGCAACCGGCTGTATCTCAGCGCTTTTGGCTGTTTCTTCTTTCATTTAATTCTCCCTTGATAGCTCTTTTTCCAGTTTGCGGCTGTAATTGGCCATGGAAAAACAGCCTAAAAAATAAAGAATAGCCACAAAAATATAGGCTTCGCGACTGAAACCCATCCATTCGGGATTGGACAGTACCGTCTGGCTGGTTTTGAGTAAATCAAAAAGGGCAATGATGACAACCAGTGAGGTGTCTTTAAAGGCCGAGATCAGTTGCTGTACTGTTGGCGGTATCACGATTTTTAGTGCCTGGGGCAAAATTATCAGCCGCATGGTCAGAAAATAGTTTAAACCAATGGATTCGGCGGCTTCATATTGTCCACGTTCCATGGCCTGTAAACCGCCGCGCACGACTTCGGCGATATAAGCCGCCGTAAAAATAATAATGGCCGCCTGCGCCCGCAGAATCTTGTTGATGGTAATGCCTTCAGGCAAAAACAGGGGAAAGATAATCGAACCCATAAACAGGAGGCTGATCAAGGGTACGCCGCGGATCAATTCGATGTAAATAACACACAATACCCGTATCGCCGGCATCTTGGACTGACGGCCTAACGCCAGAATCACGCCGAGGGGATAAGCGGCGGTAAGACCGAAAACAGAAAGCAGCAAGGTAAGCGGCAGACCTCCCCACTGGGTGCTTTCGACCGAGGGCAACCCAAAAAGCCCACCTTTCATAAGAAAGCCCATCACCACCAGGCCCGCAATCCATGAGTAGCCCAGGTATTTCGTCCAGTGATTTCGATCACGGCTGTAAAACAGCAGGCCGAACAGGAGCAGCATGGCTACCAGCGGTCGCCACTGCTGATCGTAAGGAAAAAAGCCGAAAAGAATAAAACGAAAATTGGTCGCAATAATCGACCAGCAGGCACCGTCTGCATTCCGGCAAACAGCTCCGGTGGTATTCCAGACACTGTCAATAAAGGTCCATCGGATAAGCGGCGGAACCACCACCCACAGAAAATACAGGGTTACGATGGTCAGCAGGGAGTTAAACCAGCCATTGAACAGATTAGCCCGCATCCACCCGATAACCCCTACACTGGTCACCGGGGGTTTTAAATTTTCTGCCGGTGTATCTTGAACATAAGCGTCCATAAGATTCTTATCTTTCCACCAACTTGACCTTTTTGTTATACCAATTCATAAACGCTGATGTGGACAGGCTGAAAATTAGATAGACCAGCATAATCAGGGCCACGCCCTCTATGGATTGGCCGGTCTGATTGATGGTTGTGTTGGCCACCGAGACAAAATCGGGATAACCGATGGCCACGGCCAGCGAGCTGTTTTTGGTCAGGCTCAGCATCTGACTGGTCAACGGCGGGATAATGACCCGCAATGCCTGAGGTAAAATCACCAGCTGCAAAACCCGATTGGGCCTGAGTCCGATAGACATGGCCGCTTCCCGTTGTCCTTTACTGACCGATTGGATGCCGGCGCGCACGGCTTCCGCCACAAAGGCCGCCGTGTACAGAACCAAACCCAGTAAAAG
>JASFPY010000019.1:0-13217 GCA_050115755.1 Desulfobacteraceae bacterium
GTTTATCGTAAAAATACGATAGACAGAGCCGGACATCATGGCACAACCGAAAGCAGCAATTCCACTCGCATGTTGCACCCTAAATATCTCCGGAAAAGAGCAGGGGCGGCTGATCGGTATGTTGAAGGCCCTGGGCAACCCCATCCGTTTTGAAATCATCAAGTTCCTGGTTACCCATCCGGGATGCATCACCGGCGATATTGTCGAATACTTACCCGTTGCCCAGGCTACCGTTTCCCAGCATTTGAAGGTGCTTAAAGATGCCGGGTGCATCTGCGGCATTATCGAAGGCACCGCCACCAGTTATCAGCTGGATGAAAAGAATATCGGGTGGTTCAGATCGGTAGTCGAGGAAATCTTTTAACATTCCAGTTTCTTTACTTTAAATTACATTTGAATGAAAGGGCAGCACAATGGGCGAGGCAAAAGAAGTCACGATTCAAAACTACGCAGGCTGGGAAGACTTTTATAATATTGAAAAAAGCGACAAACTCGAATTTTTTGTGCGCAATGGACGCATGCTGGATATTTTGTTTGCCCAGCAGTTTGATCGCTCATTTCTCGACTCCATGTGCCTTCTGGCCACCCGCATTCGCCGTATGGCCCTGACCAAAATGGGCTCCCGCAAATTGAGCAGCCTGCTTTCCCATAAGCGCGCCATGCTCTATTTCGTGCAGCCCTCAACCCGCACCTTTATATCCTTTCTCAATGCCTGCCATATTCTGGGAATGAAAATATCGGAGATTCGCGGCACCACCACCAGCTCGGAAGTAAAAGGCGAATCCCAGGAGGACACCATCCGCACCTTTGCCAGCTATGTGGATTTAATCATCATCCGGCACCCGGAAGAGGGCTTTGCTGAAAAGACAGCCTGGATTTTAAATCAAAACAAACTGCCCGTTGCTGTCATCAACGGCGGCTCCGGGCCCGATCAGCACCCCACCCAGGCGCTGCTCGACATTTACACCCTGGAGCGCTCTTTTCGGAACATCGGCGGCCTGGACGGCAAAAAAATTGCCATGGTGGGAGATTTAAAACGCGGGCGAACAGTGCGTTCGCTGAGCTATCTGATGAGAAATTATAACGACGTCACTTTGTATTTTGTCTCTCCGGAAATATTTCGGATGCGAGATGATATCAAAAATTTTTTGAAAAAACATCGTATCGAATTCCACGAAACCGATGATTTTGCCAGTGTCATGCCCCTAGTGGACGCCATATACATGACCCGCATTCAAAAAGAATATTCCGAGGCCCCGGCCGGAGAATCCGATGTCTACCCGGATTTTCATTTCACCAAAGAAAATCTGCCGATGATCCAGTCACACTGCATCGTCATGCACCCGCTGCCCCGCCGCTATGAAATCGAGGTTGAAGTCGACAAAGATCCGCGTGCGGTTTACTGGAAGCAGGAGCGCAACGGCATGTGGATGCGCGCGGCGTTAATTTCATATATTTTCGGCATGGATGATGAAATCGCAGCGGAGTACCGGTAGGTTTCAGCAGCAAATCGATTTGATAAAATAAAATACGGATTCAACTGACGCAACGGGCTAAACCGATAGATTTGGGCAATGGAGGACATTATGGAAAATCAGGAAATCTGTTTTCTAACCGCCACAGAGTTAACCCGCCATATCCGTGCCAGGAAATTATCTGCCACCGAGGTGATGGAAGCTCACCTGAAACAGATCGAGCGGGTTAACCCAAAGGTAAATGCCATTGTTACCTACCTTCCCGAACAGGCCCTTGAACGGGCGCGGGTCGCCGATGATGCAATTGCCAGAGGTAAAGCTGTTGGGCCCCTGCACGGTCTGCCGGTAGCACACAAAGACCTAACCCCGACGAAAGGAATTCGCACAACCCAGGGCTCTCTGGTTTTCAAGGACTTCATACCGCAAGAAGATGGCTTGATTGTTGAACGGTTAAAAAGCGCCGGCGCCATCACGGTCGGCAAGACCAACACGCCTGAGTTCGGTGCCGGTTCTCAAACCTATAACGAGGTGTTCGGGGAAACGCTTAACCCTTACGATACCTCCAGGACTTGCGGCGGTAGCAGCGGCGGAGCAGCAGTGGCACTGGCCTGCGGGATGATACCCATTGCCGATGGAGGCGACATGGGGGGGTCTTTGCGCAATCCCGCCAGTTTCTGCAATGTGGTGGGATTTCGGCCCTCACCCGGCAGAGTACCCACCTGGCCGGGTTTTGCGGGATGGTTTACGCTCTCGGTAGAGGGCCCCATGGCGCGCACCGTAGAGGATATTGCCTTGATGCTAAGTACGATTGCCGGACCCGACCCTCGCTCCCCCATAGCGATCAGCGAGCCCGGCAGTCTGTTTTCGCAACCACTGAAACGCAACTTCAAAGGGGTGCACGTTGCCTGGAGTCGTGATCTGGGAGGCCTGCCGGTAGATTCCCGGGTGACAGAAGCCATTGATGCACAACGACATGTGTTTGAGAGCCTGGGTTGCCTGATAGAGGACTGTGAACCGGATTTTTCCGATGCAGATGATATTTTCAAAATATGGCGCGCCTGGTACTTCGCGTTGGTTCTATCCGAACTGCTGGAAACCCAGCGGGACAAATTAAAAGACACCGTAATCTGGAACATCGAAGAAGGAATGAAACTTAGCGGGCCACAGACAGCAGAAGCGGAACGCAAAAGGACCGAGCTTTATCACCGCGTTCGAAAGTTCATGGAAACTTACGAGTTTTTGATCCTGCCCGTAAGCCAGGTGCCGCCGTTTGATGTTGGGCAGCGCTATGTAAAAGAAATTAACGATGAAAAAATGGAAACTTACATCGACTGGATGAAGTCCTGCTATTATATCACCACAACCGGTTTTCCGGCGATATCGGTGCCTTGTGGTTTCACAAGGGACGGACTGCCGGTGGGGGTCCAGATCGTGGGCAGGCACCGCGACGACCTGGGCGTATTGCAGCTGGCTTATGCTTTTGAACAGGCCAGCGGGTTTTGGAAAAAAAAGCCCCCGGTGGTTCTTTTATGATATAATGGATCAATTCAAGGCAGGTCTGTCCGGCAGCAGGTTTAGACCGATTCCACCGCCGAAGATCAGTAAGGCGCCCAGGATCAGCTGCCAATCGAGCGGCTCACCCAGATAAAGCACGCCAAAAGGGGCCAAGCCTGAATAACATTAGAAGTGGTTTTAAGGATTATTCCGCCATCGAAAAACCTAAAGCGGGTTCAAGATGTTTGTATTTATCAAGCAGGTCTTTGATCGCTTCTTCGATGAGCTCATTTTGACGCTTTACCTGCAGGGCTGAAAGAACCCTGACTTCTTTCATTAGATCGGCATCCAAATTGGTACAATATGTTTTTCGTTTAGCCATAATATCGCCCTATGTTAAAACTGCAAGCTGGAAGCATAGGCCAGGAAAAATAGAATAAAGGTCAATGCTGTTATTAGTAATTTCATCATAATGTTAATTGAGCCGCTTGAGCTTAAACCAGATAACGACGACTATCATCAAACCGACAGTGATAGACAAAACGGTATGAAGAAAGCTCAGCATTTCAAAACATTCTCCAGTTCTTCTTTCGAAAAATCAGCCGAAATTCTGGCGGTTCTGAATCTATCAAGAAGTTCTTCAGGTGCTGCTTCTCCCGATAGCCGGTATTGCGTGATGCGATAGGCTAATTGGAGGTACTCTAATTTGTTCTTCAGCAGGTTTTTTTCCTGTTTCGTCAATTTAATCCCTCACAGAAAATGGAGATCAGGTTGACTTCCCGCTTGCGGGAAACCGTTTCAACCCATTGAAAAGGCTGCACCATTGTGTAACTCCGCCCACTAGGATATATCGGCAACTCACAAATTAACTTAAATCTAAATTGAGCGTTTCAAATTTTAAAAAGGATTAATTTTTATTTTAAATAAATGGGGTTCGAGTTTATCCCTGAAGTTCTTGGAGAAAGGGCATCGTCAGGTTAAATCCTGTAAACTTTCTTCGGGCCTGTTGATTGAGGGTGGGAGGTGCGGTGGGGAGTCGGGGAAGCGTGTTGCGCTATTGAAGGATCGCTGTTTTTGCCTTTTACCCTGGGCAGAATCCGGAGCAAAATAAAAATTATCACGAATCCAATCAAACTGATACCGATAAAGGTTAAATTACCCAACGTTTTCCCCCTTATCATGTGCTTCGGTTTGTTATGGTCTTAAAGAAAGGGGGCAACTCACTGTTGACTGCCCCCAGATTTTGGACTCTCACAAACTAAACATTATTATAACATAAAAACACCGAACAGGAAACAGCCGCGATGTTTCAGCGTTAATCGATGCAGGGGGGAGTAGACAGCTCTGCCGCCGGCGTTGAGGCGCTGCTTTTCTTCTTTGCCGCCCTAAAGTATCTGTAAGAAATGCCAATATGTTATAAGAGGTATTTCAAAATGAAACTTTTATTGCTGATACTTGGCGTTGCCGCAGTCGCATTAAACCTGCTTCTCTGGCATTCAAAAAGACAGGCCGGCAAAAAAAAAGCAGCTGAATCATCACGCCATAAAGATAAAGCAGGCGCTTCTGCTGCCCCTTCGATCGAAGTATCAAACAACTCCGAAATCGAACCGTTAAAACAATCAGCGGCAGCTGAGCTGGGCATATCAATCGAACAGCTCGATCGCCTTTCGGTTGAGGAGATCGAAAAGATAGCAGCTGAAAAGGGCTTGATAAAACCAAACCGTTGATTAGAGGTGGTTTTGAAACCACTTCTCGTGCCTTATCTATTCAGTCGAATACGTATCTTTACCTGCCTGGCCGGTCACAGCCTCGATCGTGTAAACATTGTTTGGGGGGCAGCCCTTCGAGAAGCGTTTTCCCCGCTTCTCTTTGGGAACGCAAATGCCCACCGCAACCACTTTTTCCTGCGGAACGCCATAGGGCAGTTCAACATCACCCGTAATAAAGGTGAAACCGTCGGCCTGGTCCAGGATTCCTTTGCTCTTCATGTCAAAAAGGGTGCTCATAATAGCGACTTTACAGCCGGTGCAGGTCCCTTCTGAATGGATAATCTCAACGTTGGGGTAAAGGATGCGATCATCTTCCTCGACACGTTTGAAACGACGCTTGACAGACTCAAGAGGCGCTCCCAAAACGGAAATGTTGTCAAGATTCATCTCGCCGAGCCCACGTTCGTAAGCGATTTTCGTAACGAGCAGCTCTCCGGGTTCAAATCCCATAATGCTGCCGGCCACAGCGTCACCGGCCACCACATTTCGCGCCGCCAGAATCAGGTTCAATTGGAAGGGGATGCCATACATCGGGCCTAAGCCTTCCAGCGCCCAGGTCCCATCATAGATGACCAGATCCGGCGCAAATCGTGAATTGACATCTGCGATACCTGCATAAAGCCCCTCGCGGTGTAATTTCGATTTTTGATCATCGTGTAACAATCCCTTCATATTCTTCAGGCCCAGTGTCGCCTCGGCGGAATCATGGGTTTTAAAAAGCGGTATATCAATGATCTTATCGACCTGGGTTGCCAGCTCGTAGGTTTTTATCTTTTGTAGTATTTCTCCATCGGGTAATTCCAGCTTGACCACTTTTTCCTTTTCAAGGTTCACCACCCGGTATCCTTCGCTGGCCAGTTTATCATAGCCGGTGGCTTGAATAACCAGATCCGTGTCGACACCCCTTGCAGCCGAATCCGCAATAATCGGTTCGGCGCCTGCTTCTTTTACGAGATCGGCAGCAGCACGCGCCACCACGGGATTGGTAACAACACCGAATTTTGGGTCTTCCGGCACGACACACCAGTTGACTTTTAACAAAACCTTTTCGCCGGGCTGGATGATGGCCTTGATGCCGCCAATCAAATCTACGGCCTTTTGCACGGCCTTTTCTACCTGATCTTTTTCTATTCTAACAATTGAGACTGAGTTTTTATCCACGATCATTACCTCCTTTATCGAATCTCCATGGTATCCCAGTAGCTTTTTATATGGCGGATCGATTCCAATCGCTTTTCAGCAACCACATCGGCTGCACGATAGGTTGGAATAGCTTGCTCCTGCGCCAATTCAATCACCTTCTCTGTCGTCTGATAAATTCTGGCTACCTTTTGTTTGCCGCGCTCCAGGTTGACGCCGCCGACTAATCGGTCGGCGTCATAGACTGCACCGCCGGCGTTGACGATATAATCCGGACCGTAAAGAATTCCTTTCTCGGTCAGGATGTCTCCATGCCGTTCTTCTTTAAGTTGGTTGTTGGCTGCGCCGCAGACAACCTTGCATTTCAGTTGCGGGATGGTCTTGTCGTTCAGAATCGCGCCGAGGGCGCACGGGGCGAATATATCGCAGGCAACACCATAGATGTCTTCTGGCGAAACTTTCTCCACCCCTGTCCCTTTAACCATGTCATCGACCCGGGCCTCGTCAATGTCGGTTATCACGATGCGGGCGCCGAGTTCAGAAAGCTGTTCAACTAAAGAGGATCCCACCGACCCCACACCCTGGACGGCCACGATTCGATTGCTGAGATCGTCTGAGCCGAAAACAGCTTTAGCACAAGCGCGCATGCCCTGGACGACACCGAAAGCCGTCAGGGGCGAAATTGGGCCTACGCCCCCGAGATACTGCGGCAGGGTGATAACATAAGGTGTTTCCATGAAAAGATATTCCATATCCTCAAGGGTGGTGCCGACGTCTTCTCCCGTAAAAAATTTTCCGCTTAACCGATTGATAAACCTTCCCAGCGTTCGAAAGACAACTTCCCTGTCTTTGCGTTTGGGATCGGCAATCACCACCGCCTTGCCGCCCCCCATATTCACACCCGCAGCCGCATACTTATAGGTCATTCCCCGGGCAAGGCGCAATGCATCTTCGATCGCATCCATTTCAGATTCATACTGCCACATGCGAATACCGCCGGCAGCGGGGCCCAGAGCCGTGCTGTGAATGGCGATGATGGCTTTAAAATCGGCCTTATCGTCCTGGCAGAGAAAAATATTTTCGTATTGATATTTTTTCATGTACTCAAACATAGCGAAGGTTTTCATGGGCTCTCCTCCTTATCCGCTGATTGTTGGAGTCTTAAGATCGTTTATATCAACCAAGACCTGATGAAAATTTGCGCTTACCAGGGTTGCATGGCTGCGCCTTCACTGGCGGATCGGCAGTTCGCCATATAGAGCGCCAGCCAGCCGTTTTTCACATTTGACTGGGGCGGCTTCCATCTGGATTTGCGATCAGCCAATTCTTGTTCGGATAAATCAATTTCAAGGCTGCGCTTGTCGACATCCACCGATATTTGATCCCCTTCCCGGACCAGCGCCAATGGGCCACCCTCAAAAGCTTCGGGGCTGACATGCCCCACGATCGGGCCGTGATTAAACCCGGAAAAGCGGCCATCGGTAATCAGCCCGACACTTTTATGCAGACCCAACCCCACCAGGGCCTGACAGGATGCCTGGGCATATTGCATACCGGGCCCGCCTTTGGGCCCCAAATAGCGCAAAACGATGACATCACCCGCTTTGATTTCGCCGTTTTTCATAGCCGCAATCGCCTGATCCTCATCTTCAAAGACTCGGGCCGCCCCTTTAAACGTTTTCATCTCAGCGGGAACGCCGCTTGGACGGATGATGGCACCATCCGGTGCCAGATTTCCTTTTAGGATCGCCAGTCCGCAATCCTGATGGACTGGATCCTCAAGAGAGCGAATCACCTCATTGGGCTGCAACGGAACCTGCGCCAGAATGTCGGCAAGTCGGATTTCGCTGACACCGATCGCGGAGGTTTCAAGCACCCCTTCAAGCACCTTCTGAATGGCGGGAACACCGCCAGCCTCGTGCAGGTCCACCATGTTAAAAGGGCCGTTCGGCCTGACCGCACAGATACATGATACGTTTCGGCTGACGGCATCAAAGTCATCCATGGTCAGAGAAACGCCAACCTCTCTGGCCAGGGCCAGCAGGTGCAAAATCGCGTTGGTGGAACCGCCAATGGCCAGGTCCACTGTGATCGCATTTAAAAACGCCTTTTTATCCAGAATATTGCTGGGTTTTAGTTCCTTTTGCGCCAATTCCACCACCCGGCGACCCGATTCTCTTGCCGCGCGGGTCTTATCCGCCATCACGGCAGGAATCGTGCTTGAACCCGGTAAGGCGAGGCCAAGGGCTTCGATCAGCACCTGCATGGTATTGGCGGTACCCATCACGCCACAGGAGCCAAAGCCGGGACAGGCCGCGTCTTCCAGTACGGCGAAATCCGATGGTGTGGCCCCTGAGAACTCGACTTCTTCGATATCGGGCGCCAGTACTTTCTTTCCCTTATAACAGCCCGGCATCATCGGGCCGCCGGTAACCATCACCGCCGGAATATTCACGCGCCCAACCCCCAGCAGGGAGCCGGCCAGGATATCATCACAGGAAGACAGGGTCACCAACCCGTCAAAATTATTGATTTTAGAAACAATTTCGATCGCGGAGCAGACGACGTCCCGCTCGGCAAGCTCGTATTTACAATTTTCATGTCCGACCGCAATATTGCCGCAGAGCCCGGGCACACCAAATTCAAACGGAACCCCTCCTGCGGACCAGATGCCCTGTTTAACGGCTTCGGCCAGCATTCTCAGGTGGGCTGTGGCAGGAGATGCATCTGTAAATGTATTGGCCACACCGATGTGGGGTTTATTGCGAATATCCTCATCAGAATACCCGGCCCCCTTGTACATGATTCGCCGGTGAGCCGCATCATTGCCATTCCAATAATCCGTATTCGGCATTTTGCACCTCCTCGTGCATGAAAAAGATGGAAAGCAGCTGTCGTTTTGGATAAGAACAGAATTCTCACTGAATTTTTCACATCAGCACAACCATCGCTCCAACTCGATGCAGGCAAACCCGGGACGGTCCTGCCGAAAATGCTGGGCCTGCCTGCAGAGGCCCTAGCGCGCGATCAGCAAGGGCATAAAAGTGGATATATCCTCGATGTTCTCGAAGTCAAAGATTTTGTCAACCACCGTGTCAATTGTCTCTGCGTCCAGACAGTGGGCGGCCTGACTTCTGAATTTAGCCTCGATCTCGGCTTTGCTCAAGGGGTTGCGCGGATCACCCAGGGGAATTTTCACATACTTTTCCAGTGTGTCGCCGGCGTTGGTGGTAATCTCCACGCGGGCAGAAAGCCGATCCTCGGCGAAATAGGCCTTGTCCATCTCCTGATCGACAGCCACTTTCACTTTTTTAGAAAAGCTCAATATCTCCTCACTCGCAAGTTTTTCATCCGTATACCACCCCAGTCCCGGAGGCTCGCCCATTAGGATCTGGGTAACGGTATAGGGGATACAGAAGGCAGCATCCACCATGTCAGCAGGGCCGTATAACTCATGGGTCTTGACCCAGGCAAATGAATGGATATTGACCGCCTTGATATCTTGCGGGCTCAAATCATGTTCGGCCCTGAGCAGGGTGACGCAATCCAGCGCGGGATGTTGCCAGCGGCAGGCCGAATACGGCTTGATGGCGATATTGTTGATCGCTTCATACTCGCTTCCCAGCCCGCGGGTCATGGCATCATAGTCGCATTTGTCCGAACCGGCCATAATCCAGAAACCGTTGTGGCCATCCAGTATGTATTTGTTGCCGATGAAACCATTGGCAGCCAGTATCGCCGCCATTGTACCGGTCCAGGCAGGCCAGCCGGTAGGCTCTTTTACCCAGTGCAGGGGCCGCTCGGAAAGATCCCAGCCCCATTTCTGGGTATTGGGCAAGGGAGCCGTACCGCCGGCTACGCCATAGGCGTTCAAGGTCGTTTCAAGATCAAAATCGAGTGCTTTGCTGGCTGCAACGACAGAACTGAAAGTTTGCCAGGTACCTACACCCCAGACGTGCTGCAGTCTTTCGGGTGTCGGCTGGATCCCGATGCCGATGCGATTGCCGACATCATATCCGGCTAATATGGCGTTTAGCACCGTTTTGCCGGAAAGTCCTTTCCATTCGGCAACGGCCAGGGCAGACGGGATAATGGAAGAGCCGGGATGACCGATGCCGAACAGGACCTCATCATAATCCAGTGCGTTGGCATTGGTACCGTTCACAAAAGCAGCCTGAATGGTCGGGACTCTGATGTGGCCGCCCACCAGAGTGGCCTCTTCGCTACCCCCCATCTGTTCGATCGGCTTGAGCGTCGCCTGGCCCAGTTTAGACTGGCTGCCGCCCAGCATACAGCCGATATTGTCCAGCAGCAAAATCTTGGCGGCATCGATGACTTCCTGAGGGTAATCTTCAAAGCGCACGCTTACTGCATATTCGGCTAATTCTTTGGTAACCCACTTTTCCATATGACACCTCCTCATATTAAAATTGATCGTCGCAGCGTGGCAGGTTCACGGTTAAAATCCATGCCCCTTTATTCCTTATCATGATGAGATCAATCTACGATCGGATCCCTTTCCCTTAACCGTGCAGGATTACACGTTACTTTTTTCAGAACGACAATGACTATAGAGAAATTACCTTGGCGGGTCAAAGAAAAACTGCAAATCAATTGGCTGTTTAAAGGTAAAAAGCCTGCCATCTTGATTTAAATTAATCAATAATCAAGATGTGGCCCCCCTTATTTTTCGCTTCAACCTGAAGTTCCAGCCCTTGTAAAATATTGACGATTTGCGTATGACTGGTGCAACCGATAACGAATAAAAATCTAAAAAGAGCGCTGAATAATGAAATCCATTCGAATCATTTTATTTTTATTATTGGCCGGGTATTTGACAGCTGTTCCAAACGCTATTGCCCAGGATAAAACAGACACGGTCGAAACAAAGAATAAACAATCCATTGCCATATCCGAGGCAATGGATGATGTCATGATCCAGGAGGTCCAAAAGGTCAAGGAAGAGTTCAGCCAGAAAGTGCGCTCGCTTTTCGACCGTCGTCCTCTCGGCTGGAATCTGAATACCATTGCTTACTTATCCCACCTGGCAATGTCTTTGCCAGGCAAACTTCCCGTATTTACGCGTATGGTGATCGAGCAAGGCCGGGTACTGGGCGTTATCGGCTCCATCATTGTTTTGGTGTTTATTTTTGCTGTTCTTTACAGCCTGCTGGGTCAGCGGCGGGTGATGCGCTGGGTGGAACAGCGCGTCGAACCACTATCCAGGTTCATTCCGGATGCCACTTATCCATTCGTTATATCCGGTATCAAAGTGATCGTTTCCGCCTTGATCCCGTTGCTGCTGCTCGGCGCATTTGCGCTGATCAACGCCATGATCGACTATTCGGCAGTCTGGTTTCAACTCCTCGGTCGTCTGCTCGGATTGTGGGCTGTCGGTGCTCTCTTATTGCGCTTGCTCAAGGAATCCCTGACCCGCGACCTGTTCAAGGTAGCCGCACAGCACGGCCGGACAATTTATCCCTGGGCACGGCTGGCATTGCTGTATACGATTTTCGGCGTGGCAATATACTGGGCGGCGGAAGTTTTCAAGATACGAGATGATGTTCTGGCGCTTTTGCGTTTTGCGATATCGGTTTCCGTTACCATCGTCCTGTTTATACTGCAACTCAACAGGAAAGCCTTTATATCGCTGTTGCCGGAACTGCCCATTCGAAGTTATTCAAAATTTCGAAAGTTTTTGGAAACGTATTACTTTCCGCTGCTGATTGTGTCGTTTCTGGCCGCCCTTTTATGGTGCGTCGGATATCGTTCCCTGGGCCGGTTGGTGTTGATCAAGATCTGGTTCACCGGAGCTGCGATTGTTCTCATTACGCTGCTGTATTACACCTTGCAACGCTTTTTAAACAATTGGTTTCAGCGGTTGGACCACACTGATGAAAACGCCCGGATGTTTGTCAACACTTTGCGTTCAATTCTCAAGTATGCCACCTTTGCGGCGACCCTGATCATTGGCCTCAACATGCTCGGGTTATTGAATCCCCTGCAGCGCATCATGTCTTTTCCGATTTTGAGCCTCGGCAATACCACTGTCACCTTCTGGCTGATTGTCATGGCGATTTTGAGCCTGCTGGTTATTTATGCCATCTCACGGTTGGCCCAATCTTACTTTGATTTCAAGGTGTATCCCTCTTTCGGCATCGATCCGGGTCTGGGATATGCGCTCAACACGGTATTTAAATTCATCGTTCTCGGGATCGGATTTTTAATAGCGCTGAATATCCTGGGGATCAACCTCCGCTTCCTATTGGTCTTTGCCGGCGCCATCGGCATCGGTGTCGGCCTCGGGCTTCAGAATATGGCCGCCAATGTGATCAGCGGTTTTATCATTATTTTCGGCGGAAAAATCCGCAAGGGGGACTGGATCGAGGTGGGATCTATGCTCGGAGAGGTGACGGATATTTACCTGCGAGCCACCAAAGTGCGAACCCGGGACAATATCGAATACCTGGTTCCCAATTCCTATATTATTTCCAACACCATGGTGAATTATTCACTGTCGACACCGTTGATCCGCATAGAGTTGCCCGTTGGCGTTTCATACAAGTCAGATCCGCGCCAGGTTGAAAAAATTCTCCTAGCGGCTGCGGAAAACGAGCCGCTTGTCGACAAAGCCCATACGCCGGCGGTACGCTTTGTCGAATATGCAGACAATTCCATCAATTTCGAATTACTTATCTGGATTAACGTCCGCAAAACGCCGCGACGCCTGGTACGAAGCAGCCTTTATTTTGTCATCTTCGAAGCGCTTGCCAAGGCCGGTATCGAGATTCCGTTTCCCCAAAGAGACATCCATATCCGCTCAAAAGCGGAGCCAGAGCGGAGCCCGCCTGAGTAACAACAAATTTTTGCGGAAAAAAATCCGCTCGTCAAAAACCGATGCGCAACCTAATCTTAAGCCGCCTTTTATCCGGGCAGCATTTCCAGCGTGTAGCGTGCATCCGCTTCAACGCTTTTGCGGTCCAAAACAAACGGCCTGTATTTCCCCGTGCGCCAGAGTTCTGCCTGGTCGTCATAATGGGGGCTCATAAAGTTTCCTGAAATTCCCGCCGGTATCACTCGACGAGAATTTTTACGATCGGCAAAATCGATAATATAGCGCAGCGAGGCGCCATGGTATCCTTCCCAGGGCTCCGCTAGTTTGTAAGGCTGGGGATTTACGGTCGCCAAACTCCCGCCCATGGGATTTGGCCCGATGTTCATGAAATATCCCATCAAGGCGGAGCTTTTACCAAAGGGGTGGTAAAGGGTCAGCGTGTGAAGATCACCCCACTTCCAATCATCAACATCTGAACCCATTTCTTCTTCGAGATAGACAATG